>CAUULH010000037.1:0-9244 GCA_963545875.1 uncultured Ethanoligenens sp. | reverse complement strand
GCGGTCAGAGCCTTGTCGTCTGGGGCATCCACGAGGGGCGCGCGGCGGCGGCGGACTGTGATCGTTACTTGATGAACAAATCGTAAATCATTCGCCGGATCTCGGCTTTTTTCTGCTGGAAATGCCTTTTCCGGCAGATTTTTTTGCCTTTTTTGAAATATACCCGTTTTGTATACTTGACAAACGCAAAATTCCGGTTATGATAAAGATAGACCTTGATTTTGAGAAAACCACTGCATAGAAAGGCGGATGTGTACGATGAGCGAAGAGAGTATTTTTTACCGCTGCAACCGCTGCGGCAATATCGTGGCCCTTTTCCACAAAGGTGGCGGCACCCTGTCATGTTGCGGCGCGGAGATGGAACATCTGGTTGCCAACTCCACCGATGCGGCTACGGAAAAACACGTGCCGGTCGTGACGCGCGACGGCGATACTCTCACCGTGAAAGTCGGCTCCGCGCCGCATCCAATGGCGGAAGACCACTACATCCAGTGGATCGCTGTCGTAACGGGCGGTCAGGTCGTCATCAAATACCTCAAACCGGGCGATGCTCCGGAAAAAGTCTTCTCCATCTCCTGCAAATCCGGCACGGCTTATGCGTACTGCAATAAGCACGGCCTCTGGAAAGCTGAATTCTAAGATACCCGTTTCCCAAGACAAAGACCATTCTCACAAAAAACGAAAGGCCGGGCGATCGCCCGGCCTTTCGTTTTGTCTTTTGACGATTTTAAAGCGATGTGATGAGCAACGCGATGTTCAGCGCCGTGACCACCGCGGCCGTCGCCCAAAGGAGCACGCGGTCGAGTTTGGAATTGGCGTATTTGCCCATCACCTTATGGGAAGACGTCAGATAGATCTGCGTAAAGATCGTGATGGGAAGCTGGATGCTCAGCAGCATCTGCGAATAGATGAGGCCCTTAAACGGCGATGTGATAAAGAAGATGACCACCGCCGCGCCGAGGAGCGTGATGAGCACGCCCGTGCGGCTGTGCTGATCGGCGATATCGTACGGCTCGCCGAAGATGCCGGCAAAGATGCTTCCGCCCGCCATGCCGGCCGTCACGCTCGAAGAAAGGCCGGAAAAAAGAAGCGCCGCGGCAAATATGAGCGAAGCGCCGCCGCCGAGCAGAGGTTTCAGCATCGCGTCTGCCTGCGAAAGATCGCTCACGCCGATATGCCGGGTGAAAAAGGTGGCCGCCGCCACGATGATCATGGCGCTGTTGATGGCCCAGCCGACGATCATCGAAAAGAGCGTGTCGGCAAATTCGAATTTGAGCTGCTTTTTGATGACGGCGTCGTCTTTTAAATTCCACTGGCGGCTCTGGATGATCTCCGAGTGGAGAAACAGATTATGCGGCATCACCACGGCGCCCAGCACGCTCATGATGATGAGCAGGGAGCCTTTCGGCATCGAGGGCGTGACCCATGAAGCGGCCGCCGTCCGCCAATCCACATGCACGAAAGCAAGCTCCAGAATGAACGCGATGCCGATGACGGAAACAAACCCGATGATCCATTTTTCGATATGCCGGTAGGAATTGGTGAAGAGCATCCACAGATCCACCGCCAGTACGAGCACCGCGCCGAGTTTGAGCGGGATGCGGAACAGCATATTGAGCGCGATGGCGCCGCCGAGCAGCTCCGCCATTGCCGTGGAAATACTGGCCGCCACGGCGCTTCCGAGGATCAGCCATCGAAGGCCGGGATGGACATATTTTTCCGTCGCTTCCGAAAGACACAGCCCGGTCGCGATGCCGAGATGCGCCGCGTTATGCTGGAGCAGGATGAGCATGAGCGTCGAGAGCGTGACGATCCACAGCAGCGTGTACCCATAGCCCGAGCCGGCCGAAAGATTGGAGGCCCAGTTGCCCGGATCGATAAAACCGACCGTCACGATCATGCCCGGGCCGATGTATTTGATAAAATCGAGCGCCGTAAGGCGCGGTCTTCGAATCTCTGCCGCCTTGCTCAAAAAACGCATTTTCCGCATCTTCTCCTTTTCCCAAAAGCCGCTTCTTTTTTTCTCTCTTCCCCTATTTTTCTCTCTTCCTCTATTATAAGGGCCAAACGGATTTTTTTCCAGTTCGCCGCGAAAACTCTTTACATACTCTACCATTATGGTATAATTAAATCGAAGGATATTTTTTCCCGCTCTGCAAATCCTAAGGAACAGCGGGCCTTTTCCCTTTTGATTTGAGCCGATGATGTAAAGGAGTGATCGACATGTGTAACGAAAACCGCAAAGTCGTTCTGGTAGGCACAGGGCTGGTGGGCATGAGTTTTGCCTACGCCGCGCTGAACCAGCGGGCCTGTGACGAGCTGGTGCTCATCGACATCAACAAACAGCGCGCCGAGGGCGAAGCGATGGACCTCAATCACGGGCTGGCATTCTCAAGCTCGAATATGAAGATCTACGCAGGCGATTATAAAGACTGCGCGGACGCGGACATCGTGGTCATCTGCGCGGGCGTGGCACAGCGCCCGGGCGAGTCGAGGCTCGATCTGCTCCAGCGCAACACCGCCGTTTTCCGCTCCATCGTCGGGCCGGTGACGGCCTCCGGCTTCTCGGGCGTGTTCCTCATCGCCACCAACCCGGTGGACATCATGGCCTACGTCACCTATAAGCTCTCCGGCTTTCCCAAAGGGCGCGTGCTGGGCACCGGCACCACGCTCGACACCGCCCGCCTGCGTTATCTGCTCGGCGATTACTTCAGGGTTGACCCGCGCAACGTGCATGCCTATGTGGTAGGCGAGCACGGCGACAGTGAATTCGTGCCGTGGTCGCAGGCGCTTGTCGCCACCAAGCCGGTGATGGACCTCTGCCGCGAGAACCACGGCAAAGACTATGAAGTGGGCATGAAACGCATCAGCGAAGAAGTCAAGAGCGCCGCCCAGCGCATCATCGCCGCCAAAAAAGCTACTTATTACGGCATCGGCATGTCGCTTGTCCGCATCGTGCGCGCCATTCTCGGCGACGAGCACAGCGTCTTCACCGTTTCCGCTTATCTCGAAGGCGAATACGGCGTATCGGATATCTACGCCGGCCTGCCCAGCATCGTCTGCCGCCAGGGCGTGGACCACGTCATCCGCCTGAACCTTCTGCCGGAAGAGCAGAAGGAATTTCAAGCCTCCTGCGGCATCCTGAAAAAAGCGGTGGACGGCATCCGGTTCGATTGACTCCGGGAGAAAAACTTTCTCTTTTAAAATCCGCCCGCGGGGTTTCCGCCGGTTTTTTGCAAAAAAACTTTCCTTTTCATGCAAATTCGCGTATAATAGCTTTGTCAAGGATATAACAAACACTCGCAGAATATGCAGGATATGAATTCACATCACTGGAGGTTTTTCTATGCCATTGGTTTCTGCTGCCGAAATGACCGCCAAAGCCCTTGCCGGGAAATACGCGGTCGGCCAGTTTAACATCAACAATCTCGAATGGACCAAATCCATCCTCACCACCGCGGAAGAACTCAAGTCTCCGGTCATCCTCGGCTGCTCAATGGGCGCCGGCAAATACATGACCGGCTTCCCCACCGTTGCCGCTATGGTCAAGGCCATGATCAAAACCCTGAACATCACCGTACCGGTGGCGCTGCATCTGGATCACGGCAGCTATGAAGGCGCCTATGCCTGCATTGATGCCGGATTCTCTTCCATCATGTTCGACGGCTCGAAATATCCCATCGACGAGAACGTCGCCAAGACCAAAGAGCTGGTCGCCAACGCGCACAAAAAGGGCATCTCCGTTGAGGCCGAAGTCGGCGCCATCGGCGGTGAAGAAGACGGCGTGCTCGGCGGCGGCGAGATCGCCGACCCGGCCGAGTGCAAACGCATCGCGGATCTCGGCGTGGATATTCTGGCTGCCGGTATCGGCAACATCCACGGCGTCTATCCGGCCAACTGGCCCGGCCTTCGCTTTGAAGTGCTCGCCAAGATCAAAAAGACCGTCGGCGACAAGCCGCTCGTTCTCCACGGCGGCACGGGCATCCCGGACGACCAGATCAAAAAGGCCATCTCGCTCGGCGTCTCCAAGATCAACGTGAACACCGAATGCCAGCTCGTATTTGCCGACGCTACGCGCAAATACATCGAAGAGGGCAAAGACAAGCAGGGCAAGGGCTACGATCCCCGCAAACTGCTCGCCCCCGGCGCGCAGGCCATCAAAGACAAAGTCAAAGAAAAGATCCTGCTCTTCGGCTCCGACAACAAAGCCTGAGCGAAAAAGAGCTTCCGTTTCTGAAGACCGTTCCGATTTTTCGGGGCGGTCTTCGCTTTTTCTTGACTTTCCTTTTTTGCATTGTATAATTGTATACATTCATACAATGACGGAAGAAGGAATCATTCATGCTCCGCTTTGACGGGAAACACAATCTGCTCGAACAGCACGCCTACGACTACAGTCTTCAGGATGTGGCCGAGCCCAACCTCTACCGCGACCTTTTCCCTTACTCAGAAGTACCGAAGATCCCGTTCAACTTCCGCCACGTACCGATGGATATGCCGGGAGAGCTCACCATCACGGATACCACGTTCCGCGACGGTCAGCAGTCCCGCGCGCCGTATACGGTCGAACAGATCTCCGATCTGTTCGACTTTCTGCACCGCCTGAGCGGGCCGAAGGGCGTCGTCCGCCAGACGGAATTTTTCGTTTACAGCCGGCGCGACCGCGAAGCGCTGGAAAAATGCCGCGAAAAAGGGTACGAATTTCCGGAGATCACCACGTGGATCCGCGCGAGCATGAAGGATTTCCAGCTCGTGAAAGACCTGGGGCTCCGCGAGACCGGCATCCTCGTGAGCTGCTCCGATTATCACATCTTCAAAAAGCTGCACATGACGCGCGCGCAGGCGATGGACCATTATCTCGCCGTCGTCAAAGAGGCGCTGAGCGCCGGACTCTACCCGCGCTGCCACCTTGAGGATATCACGCGCGCCGATTTTTACGGGTTCGTCGTGCCGTTCGTCACCGAGCTGATGAAGCTCGGCAAAGAGGCCGGCGTGCCCATCAAGATCCGCGCGTGCGACACGCTCGGCCTCGGCATCCCCTTCCCCGGCGTGGCGCTGCCGCGCAGCGTGCCGGGCATCCTCTACGGCCTGCGCCATTTCGCCGAGGTGCCTTCCGCCCAGCTCGAATGGCACGGGCACAACGACTTCTATCTCGGCGTGGCCAACGCCTGCACGGCATGGCTCTACGGCGCGGGCGCGGTGAACTGCTCGCTGCTCGGCATCGGGGAGCGCACCGGAAACGTTCCGCTCGAGGCGATGGCGATGACGTATGCCTCTTTCCGCGGAAGCACGGACGGCATGGACCTTTCGGTCATCACGGAGATCGCCGACTACTACGAACATAAGATCGGTTATCCGATCCCGCCGATGACGCCGTTCACGGGCCGCGATTTCAACGTGACGCGCGCGGGCATCCACGCGGACGGCCTGCTCAAAGACGAAGAGATCTACAACCTTTTCGATACGGACAAACTGCTTCACCGCGCGCCCGCCGTCGCCGTTTCCAGCGTTTCCGGGCTCGCGGGCATCGCGTTCTGGATCAACCGGCACTATCGTCTCAAAGGTCAGAAGGCTGTTTCCAAAAACGACCCGCTGGTCGCCCAGGTGAAAACATGGTGCGACGGTGAATACGCCGAAGGCCGCGTGACCGCCATCGGCGACGACGAGCTCGCGGCCAAGATCCGCTCGCTCGCGCCGGGCCGCTTTGACTGACGGAAGAAGATCGAAATGAAAAAGCTCGATACTTCCAAGCTGAACCGCAACCTGCTCTCCGAGCGCGTTTACGAGGAGCTGGAAGAGAACATCCTGAACGGCAGTCTCGCGCCCGGAGACGCCCTGCCGGAGATCCCGCTCGCGGAAGAGTTCGGCGTCTCCCGCACGCCGGTGCGGGAAGCCATCCGCAATCTGGAGCTCGAAGGGCTGGTGCGCTCCATCCCCAACCGCGGCACGCTGGTCGTGGGGATCTCCGCAAAGGACATCGACGATATCTACGCCATCCGCGGCTATGTGGAAGGTCTCGCCGCGCGCTGGGCGGCCGAGCACGTCACGGCCGAGCAGCTCGGGCAGATGCAGAATGTTGTGGCGCTCCAGGAATTTTATGCCGGGCGCGGCGATTTCGTCCAGGTGTGGCAGCTCGACACCCGGTTCCACCAGCTCCTCTATCAGGCGAGCGGCAGCCATGTGCTGAGGCAGACGCTCTCCAACCTGCACCGCTATATCCAGCGCGTGCGGGAGCTCTCCATCAAAAAGCCGGGGCGCGCCGGCCCGTCGGTGCGCGAGCACCGCAGCGTGCTCGAAGCCATCGAAAAGCGCAACGGCAAAGAGGCCGAATCGCGCATGGCCTCCCACATCCATAACGCGCACGCGAATATCCAGAGCGGCGTTTGACCGCTTTACGTACCGCCCTCCCGCGGGAGGGCGGCTTTTTGCGCCCTGTCTCCGATTTTTTCCGCCAGGCGCGCCGACAGTTCCTCAAGCGTGCCCGGGCGCAGAGCGGCGGCATAGCCTTCTTCGGCCGCCAGACGGTCCTGCCTCGCCTCGTTCAAAAGCGCGACGGCCTGTCTTTCCATCTCTTTCGCGGCCCGGCGGTTGAACGAGACGCGCGGCCGGCCGTGCGTCATGGCGTCGTGGTCGAGAAAGCGGCGCATATGGAGCCGCCGGTAGCCTTCCACGGGATGCGCGCGCGACGAGGTAAAGAACGCCGTGGAGAACGCCGGGAAAAGCAGGTGTTCGGGCCGCTCGCGCGGGAATAGGCCGCACGGGCAGGAAACGACCGGCTGCCCGCTCGCAAGCGCCGCTTCTCTCAACCGGCTCAAAAAGACTTTGCCGACGCCGTAGCCGTCTTCCAGAATATAGATATGGGCAAACTGCGCCGCCGTTTGCGGGCAGAGATTCTGTACGCCGTCCGCCGTAACGGCCGTGAGAAACCGGACACTTTCCGTGCCCGGGCGCTTTTCTTTCGGAAAAAGGCGGCGAACCAGCCGGGACGCCGTATCGTCTATTTTTTTGAGATCCGCGTTTTCGAGCGCCAGACGCGTGTTGTCCGTGAGCAGATTGCCCTCCGCCGCCAAAAACCGCGCCGCCCGCTCTTCGGCCGCCAGACACCTCGCATGAAAGACAAGGGCTTTGGCCGCATGGCGCGAGAGGACTTCTTCGTCCAGACAGTCGTCGAGCCCGACCACGCGCTCGCCGATCCCCGGGCAGGCCACGCCTTTTCCGCCGTAGTGCAGGCCGTCCAATACGCAGACTTTCGCTCCCGGAACGCGCAGCCCTTCCCACAGCCCGATATCCAACGGGCTGAAAAGGACTTCCGCCTGCTCTCCCCTTTCTTCCAGCGCTTTTTTTATTTTTTGGAGCAGAGCGGTCTTCATGCCCGCCGTTCCGCCAGACAGCAGATAGACTTTCCAGCCGTTCTGGAAGTCATAAAGACCGCGCACGGCGCTGCCACGCAATCCGGCGCGCGAAAAAGAAGCGAAGATCCCGCCGTTTTTCTGCACAAAGATCCCTCCCGTTCTTCGGATAACAACAGGCCATCTTATTCCGGGAGGGAAATTTTCGTGCTTGGCTTTTATTCGTCGATGGGCGTATGCGTGCAGAGCTCGCGCACTTTTTCCCGCAAAGCGAGAAAATCTTTGAAGGCTTCCGGTTTCTGGTGCGGGTTGCGCAGCAGAGCGGCCGGATGGAGCGTGGCCATCATCTGCACGCCGCCGCGCGTGAACCATTGGCCGTGCTCTTTCGTGATCTTGAGATCCGGCTTCAAAAGCTTCATGCCCGCGATGCGCCCGAGGCAGACGATGATCTTCGGGGAGATGAGTTTCGTCTGCTCGCGCAGCCAATGCAGGCAGGCCTCCTGTTCTTCCGGCAGCGGGTCGCGGTTCTTCGGCGGGCGGCATTTGACGATATTGGCGATGTAGATCTTGCTCCGATCGAGCCCCACCGCCACCAGCATCTTATCGAGAAGCTGGCCCGCGCGCCCGACGAACGGCTCGCCTTTCCGATCTTCCTGCTCGCCCGGGCCTTCGCCGATGAAGAGCACTTCCGCCTCCGGGTCGCCCACGCCGAACACCACATTGGTGCGCCCTTCGGCCAGCCCGCAGGCGCGGCACGCCTTACAGGCCGTTTCGAGGTCCTTCCAGTCTTCCGCCACTTTTTATTCCTTCTTTTTTTCGTTTTTGTCTTTTCGATTATACCACACAAACGGCCTTTTCGCCGCGTATCGATTGATTTCAAAAGAAAATGGGTTTATACTGAAAGAAGTTTTGAACGATTCTCGGAGATCAAAAACGGAGGGACCAAAACGTGTTTGAAAATATGATCAAACTGCTCAAGACGGGCGAAAAGCGCAAGCTCGTCTTTACGGAAGGCACCGAGCCCCGCATCCTCGAAGCGGCCAGCCGCCTTTATCACGACAACATCCTCATCCCGGTTCTGCTCGGCAATCCGGATAAGGTGAAGGCCGCGGCAAGAGACTGCGGGCAGATCATCGACGGCTGTGAGATCGTCGATCCGCTCAACTGCCCGGATATCGACGCCATGGTCTCCAAGATGACCGAGCTCCGCAAAGGCAAAATGACGGCTGACCAGTGCCGCGACGCACTAAAAAAAGCCAATTATTTCGGCACGATGCTCGTGAAGATGGGCGGCGCGGACGGCCTGCTCGGCGGCGCCACCTATTCGACGGCCGACACCGTGCGCCCGGCGCTCCAGATCATCAAATGCAAACCCGGCAGCAAGATCGTTTCCAGCGTGTTCATCATGCGGCGGGCGACCGACCGCGGCGAGGAGCTCTACGCGATGGCCGACTGCGCCATCAACCTCGACCCGGATGTGGACCAGCTCGTGGAGATCACCAAAGAGACCGCGCGGACGGCGGGCATCTTCGGCCTCGACCCGAAAGTGGCCCTGCTCTCTTACAGCACGCTCGGCTCCGGCAAGGGCGACACCGTGGACAAGATGCGCCACGCGACCGAAAAGCTGAAAGCGATGGATCTGGATTTTGCCGTGGACGGCGAGCTCCAGTTCGACGCGGCGTTCTCGCCCGTCGTCGCCAAGACCAAAGCGCCGGGCTCTCCGGTGGCCGGCAAGGCGAACACGTTCATCTTCCCGAACATCAACGCCGGCAACATCGGCTATAAGATCGCCCAGCGTCTCGGCGGCTTCGAAGCCTACGGGCCCATTCTGCAGGGCCTCAACGCGCCGATCAACGACCTCTCCCGCGGCTGCAACGCCGAGGAAGTCTATAAGA
>CAUULH010000036.1:0-9391 GCA_963545875.1 uncultured Ethanoligenens sp. | reverse complement strand
ACCTGAATGATGCCTGCTTGAAAGCCGTCGGGAACTATTTGAAAGAACGCCCGACGGACGGTGTCAAAGATCGTGACGCGCTTTTTCTCAGCAAACGGAAACAGCGGATCAGCCCGAAGACCGTACAATGGCTCGTCTATCGGACGCTTGACCGCTCCGGTCTTTCCGACCGCGGGCTTTCCACCCATAAACTGCGCCACACCGCCGCGACTTTGATGTACCAGTACGGCGGCGTGGATATCCGGGCTTTGCAGCAGATCCTCGGGCATGAGAACCTCAACACCACGGAGATCTATACGCATCTTTCCGATAAACAGTTACAGGCGGCGGCGAACAGCTCTCCCCTCGCCCACTTTTCGCCCGGCAAGCTTCCCGAAAACGAGGAAAAACCGAAAAAAGACGGCTGATTATTTTGGGGACTTTTCGCTGTCGTCAAAGAACGTATTTTCCGGGTCTTTTTCCCGGCCTTTGGGCATCAGCTCCGGGTGCGGGTCGATCATATACTTTTTCAGGATCGGCCACGCGGCGAAATTAATCAGGAACCCGATGGCGGACGGAATGAGCACGAGGTAAAACAGAACCGCCAGATAGCGGAAAGCGATCGTCAGCACCAGCACGGCGGCAACCACAGCGGTGACCAGAAAATTGCGGCCGATGCCGAGAAAAGCAAAAAGAACAGCGTTTCGGTAGATATCCTTCAGCTTCATTTTGAACGTGATGAGCATGGGGAAAAGATAATACTGCATAAAAGCGAAGAGGATCCCTACGATGAAAACAAGGCCTTCCAAAACAACGAAGAAGGAATTCGACTTCGCGTTTTTGCTGTAAAAATCAAAGGCAAAGATCAAGAGCGCGGTTCCGAGCACCGTGACCGCCATGGAAGCAAGCCCCTGCTTCCAGTTTTCTTTTACGGCGTCTTTATAATCGGAGAAAAGAAAGGCCGGATATTCGCGCACATAGTCGCGCAGGATGCGTGTAAAGCCCGCGGTAAACGGGCCGGTGAGAATGATGGGCAGCATCGACAGATAAAACCCCGTTGTTTTGAAGCCGCCCGCGAAAAGAACGACGAGCAGGGGAAAATAAAACACGATGCAGCAGGCAAAATAAAGCAGATTCAGCTCCATCAGTTTCCAGAATTTTCGGAAATACAGTGTAAAGAACTGCAGCGGAGCCGGTTTTGGTTTTTCATCTTTTCGGACGCCGGGTCCCGGCCGGTCAAAATGGACGCCAAACAGAGCCAATGCGATCTCCTCCTTTAGGCTTTCGGATGACAGCGGTTGTAGACGGAGCGGCAGTTATCGCGCCGAAACTGCTCGTAGATCTGTGTGGAGGCGATATCGGCATAGCCCATCATTTTCTGAACGGAACGGTCATCCGCCCCATTTTCCATCAGATGCGCCGCGAAAGAATGGCGGAGCGTGTGCGGCGTGATATGCTTTTGGATGCCTGCCTGCGCCGCGTATTCCCGAACGATCTTCCAAAAGCCCTGCCTGGAAAGACGATGACCGCTTACGTTGACGAACATGGCGCCGTCACGGTCGCCCAGGTTCCGTATGTGGCTCATCTTTTCGAGATAGAGCGAAAGCGTGCCCAGCGCTTCCGGATAAATGGGAATGACGCGCTGCCTTTCCGTATCCCGGCAAAGGAGCAGCCCGCGGACAAGATCCACATCCCGAATATTCAGGCCCATCAGCTCCGATACCCGGATGCCGGTGGCATACAGAAGCTCCAGCATGGCCTTATCGCGGCAGCCCTTAAAATCCGCGCATACCGGCTGGGAAAAAAGACGTTCCACTTCGCTGCCCGTGAGAACCTCCGGCGCACAGCGGGGTTTTCGTTCAACATGCAGCTCCGCGGCCGGATTGCCCTGCGCGATCCCTTCCGCGTTCAGATATTGATAGAACGCGCGCATCGACGCGACGAACCGGGACAGCGTGGCTGAAGAACGCCCTTTTTCCCGCAGCGCGTCTACATACCGCTCAAGCTCTCCTTCTGTTAAGTCGGAGAGCCGGAGGGAGCTGTGTTCTTCCTGATACGCAAGGAACTGCCGGATATCCGTCCGATATGACTGCAGCGTATTTTCCGAGAGAAACTTTTGCACGCGCAGATAATCGGAGAACCCATCCAGATAATCATCCATTTCGATGTTTTTCCCCTGACGTCCTTTACAGAAAACTTTTCTTTAGCCGCCTTTTTTTAAGCACGGAAAAAAAAGGCGGAAAAAAGGGTCGTGGAACCCGCTTGGATCACCGCGGCAAGAGCCGTCAGTCCGAAGCAGACGACGAATCGCAGCGCGTAGAGCTGAAAGTCCTGCCCCAAGCAGGTATTCCCCGCCGGAGAAAGCGTCCTGATCAAATCGATGGAAAATGAAAAACCTTCCCGGCAGGCGACGATGACCGCAAACGATGTGATAAGCGCCCACGGCAAAATGAACAAAGCGCAGATCAAAAAGCCTGAGACGCCGTAGTTTAAATAGATGAACCCCATCGCCAGACCGATGCCGGCACCTTTAAAAAGAGCGACGAGCACGGTCCCCACCGGTCCGGCGACCCACAGCCCGCAGAAAAACGCAACGCAAAGTAAAAAAGCGGTCGAAAAAAAAGAAGACAGGAAGAGATCCGGAAACCCATTTGCCGCCGCCTGCCGGGAAAGCAGCTCATTGGAAAAAAGGCGCAGACCGGATGCTCCGTTTTCCGCCTGGCTGGGCGCAAGCAGCGCGCCGACGGCAACTCCGGCCAAGATGAGCCCTGCAAAGGCCAGATAGGGCAGAAAAAGAAACGCGGACCTTTTTTCCGTTACCCGCCTTTTTCTCTTTTTTGCCAAAGGCTTGACCCCCTTTACCGTTCACTGGTACGGTAAAACTTATGCAGGGGGCAGCCGTTTTATGCGCTTATTTTCCCAGCTCTTCGGCACGCTTGGTGCAGCGTTCCATTCCTTCGATGACGGTCTCTTCAAAACCGTGCGCGTAGAAAGCCTCCATGGCGGCGATGGTCGTGCCGCCTTTGGAAGAGACCATCTGGATCAGGTCTTTCGGCTCCTTGTCCGTCTGCATCAGCATTTTGGCGGAGCCGATCAGCGTTTGGCAGAAAAGGGCCTTGGCGGTCTCCGCGTTGATGCCCTGCCTGACCGCGCCGTCGATGACCGCTTTGGCCAGTAGATAGACATAAGCCGGACTGCTGCCGCTTACCGAGATAACGGCATTCATCTGATCTTCCGAGAGATCGGCTACCATGCCGCCGGCGGAAAAGATCGCTTTTACCCGTGCATACTCTTCATCCGAAACCGGCGGGCACTGGCAGAGCGCCGTGGCGCCCTCTCCGAGCAGGAGCGGTGTGTTCGGCATGGCCAGAACGACTTTTGCCGACGCGCCGAGCCTTTGCTTGAGAAAAGTGGAAGAGATGCCCGCCGCGATGCTGACCATGATCTTCCCGTCCGTTTTGCCTTTGAGCTGCCTCAGGACCTCATCGTAGTTCTGCGGCTTGACGGACAGAAAGACGATGTCGGCAAAACGGACCAGCTCTTCAACGCTGCCCGTCCCGACTACGCCGCGCACGGTAAAACGCTCATAATGCGCCGGATGATGATCGTAGACCGCCAGATTTCCGGCTGGGCAGACCTCATGATCGAGTAAGCCGTTGATGATCGCTCCGGCCATGTTCCCCGCGCCGATAAAACCGATTTTTTCCGTCATTTCCCGTCTTCCCCGTCTTTCTTCGTCTCTTTTGCCAAATTTCGCTTGTAAAGCAATGTATTGAACATCATATACCATTCCGAAAACGGTTTCAAGCCAAAGGCCTTGAAAACCCTGATTTTTTGTCTTTTTCACAAAAACGCGGCGGCAAAAAAGCTCAATCGGCCAATGCGGCTTTGATCATCAGCGCGCATTCGAGGCGCTTGCGTTCCAAAGCGCAGGAGATCTCATGCGGTGTCAGCACATCGCCGGCATAAGAACTGTTATTGGCGTTGCAGCCGCCGCTGCAGAAGAACTTGGCCCAGCAGTCGTAGCAGCCTTTTTTCGTGAAGATATTCGCTTTGGAAAAACGCTCTTTCGCCGCCCCGTCGAGGCTGCCGTCCATGACGTTGCCCATGCGGAACGCTTCGCTGCCCACGAACTGATGGCAGGGATAGATATCGCCTTCCGGCGTGACCGCGACGTATTCGTTACCGCAGCCGCAGCCGCGGAGCAGCTTGATCGCGCAGGGCCCGTTTTCCATGTCGATCATGAAATGAAAGAAGTGAAAGCCCCGGCCTTCCTTTTCCCTTTTGATGATCTCCTTTGAAAGCACGTCGTATTCTTCAAAAATGCGCGGCAGGTCTTCTTTCCGCAGAGAAAGCGGGTCGTCGGCCGGCAGGATGACGGGCTCGACGGAGATCTCTTTGAATCCTTCGTCCGCCAGCGCCAGCACATCTTTGGAAAAATCGAGATTTTCGCGCGTAAACGTGCCGCGCACGAAATAGCCGCGCTGCCCGCGCTTCTCGACTAATCGGTGAATATTGGCCAGCACAGTCTGATAGGTCCCGCTGCCGTCCGCGCGGGGACGCATGCGGTCATGTACGCTCTGGCGCCCGTCAATGGACAGAACCACATTGTGCATTTCCCGGTTGATGAAGTCGATGGCGTCATCATCTAAAAGCAGCGCGTTGGTGGTCGTCGTAAAGCGGATCTGTTTGCCCCGTTTTTTTTCTTCTTTGCGCCCGTAGGCTACCAGTTTCTTGACGACGTCGAAATTCATCATCGGTTCGCCGCCGAAAAAGTCCAGCTCGAGCTGACGGCGGCTGCCCGATTGGTCGAGCAGGAAATCGATGGCCTTTTTCCCAACGGAAAGCGGCATCAGTTTGCGTCCGCCGCCGAAATCGCCCGTGGAAGCAAAGCAGTAAGCACAGCGCAGGTTGCAGTCGTGCGCCACGTTCAGGCACATGGACTTGATGGGCGCTTTATCGCCCACGCCGCGGAACTTTCGGTAGATATCCGGCGAGAAAAGACGCCCGCTTTTTTTGAGCTCAAAAAGCTCATGCCAGGCTTCCATGAGCGTATCCTGCCCAAAACGGGCCGCCAGCGGCGCCGCCTTTTCGGGCAGCGTATCGGTCATGTCTTCTCCGGCGTAATCGAGCAGGGCATAGCCGGGCTCGTCCAATTCGCAGACCGAGCTGCTGTTGACATCCAGCACCATGCGATGGCCGTTCAAAGTAAAACGATGTATCATGCAAATCCTCCGCACCGACCGTTTCCGGTCGAAAAGACAAAAATTCAGGGACGCCGCAACGCCCCTGAATTCAAGACGGCTTTTCCGTCTTACCGGTTTTCGCAGGACTGGTTGGCTACCGTGCAGGAAGTCTTGCAGGCCGACTGGCAGGAAGCCTGGCACTCGCCGCATCCGCCTTTTGCCGCGGTATCCTGAAGTTTGCGCTGATTGAGCATCTTGATATGTTTCATAATATCCTCCATGATGACAAACTGAAGGCGAGCTCTCGCCGCCTTGTTCTCATAATTCCAAGCATACCACAAATGGGCAGAGGAATCAACTTATCCGCGGCCGCGGCGGCGGTGCATATTGACGCCTGCGATGCCGCCGAAAGCTCCGGCGAGGACGCCGGCCAGTATCTTGAAGACCAGCATTCCACCGAAAGCGAACTGCCCGAAAGCCGCGTTGACGAGCAGTACGATGAGCAAAAAAACGAAGCCGGTCACCGCCCCGAGAAGCAGACCTTTTTGGCGGAAAAGACGGCCCGCCAAGATTCCGCCGGCGAAACCGCCGCCCGCGACAGCCAGAAAAGCGAACAGCTGCACCACACCGGACGGCATATTCTGCACCGTCATCAGCAGAGAAAAAAAGACGAGCAGCAAAATGCTGAACAGAAAAGCGGTCAGCGTGCCCAGCAAGACCGACAAAGTGGCATCACGCGAGCCGCTTTGAACTTGTACGGCGTTTCTCATGGCGATTCCCCTTTTGTTCCCCTGGAAAAAGTTTTCGATCCTGTGGATCATTCACCAGAGGATATGCAAAAGACGGGGCCGGTATGCAGAGAGATCATTCGTCCTTGATCGTTTCCACGGTCTGGACGGCCCATTTTTTCACGTGGATCTTTTCACGGTCTGTTCCCGTTTCGATCACAAGCGAATCATCCTTGATGGTGACGACGCGGCCCATGATGCCGCCGATCGTGGTGATCTCATCGCCGACTACCAAGTTCTCGCGCATTTCCTTGGCCTGTTTTTCCTTTTTCCGCTGCGGGCGGACCATAAAGAAATACAGCACGACGAACATCAGGATCAGGACGACGAAAAAGGACATGCTGGACATGGCGCTTGTCGTGGAAGACGAGCTCGTGCTGGCCAGCGGAAGAATCGGTAAAGACTGCATATAAAAACCCTCCAAAATTGAGCGGGGCCGCTTTTTGGCGACACTTCTCCGCCTTAAAATCGTGATTACGCTCGTTATTGATTATACCTGCTGCGGTGCCGCTTGGCAAGGCATAATTCCTTAAAAATCAAATTCGGCGTTCCGTTGTCTCTAAAATGGAACGTTTGAAAGCGGCAAAACGGTCTTCTTCGATCGCCGAACGGATTGCTTCCATCAAAGTATTGTAAAAATACAGGTTGTGCATCACGCACAGCCGCATGCCCAGCATTTCCTCCGCTTTGAACAGATGATGCAGATAGGCGCGCGAATAGCGCCGGCAGACGGGGCAGCCGCAGGTCTCGTCGATGGGCGCGGGGTCGCACTCATATTTGGCGTTGCGCAGGTTGCGCCGGCCGGCGCGCGTGAAAACGTGCGCGTGGCGCGCGTTGCGGCTGGGCATCACGCAGTCGAAGAGGTCTACGCCGCGTTCCACCGCTTCGAGGATATTGGCCGGTGTGCCCACGCCCATCAGATAGCGCGGTTTTTCCACCGGCATATACGGCTCCACGAGGGAGATGATGCGGTACATCACGTCTGCGCTTTCCCCGACCGCCAGTCCGCCGATGGCGTATCCGTCGAGGTCGAGCTCCGCGATCTCCTGCATGTTGGCAACGCGCAGATCGTCGAAAGTGGCGCCTTGATTGATACCGAAAAGCATCTGCTTCGGGTTGAGGGTATCCGGCGCGGCGTTCAGCTTATCCATCTCCGTCTTGCAGCGCCGGAGCCATCTGGCCGTGCGGGCACAGGAGCGCGCCGCATAGTCGTATTCGGCCGGGTTGGCCACGCATTCGTCGAAGGCCATGGCAATGGTCGAGCCGAGATTCGACTGGATGCGCATGCTCTCTTCCGGCCCCATGAAGATGCGCCGCCCGTCGATATGCGATGCAAAATAGACGCCGTCTTCCGTGATACGGCGGAGCGGCGCAAGCGAAAAGACCTGAAAGCCGCCGCTGTCGGTGAGCACCGGGCCGTCCCAGTGCATGAAGCGCCGCAGGCCGCCCATCCTGCGCACGACTTCGTCGCCGGGACGCAGATGAAGATGGTAGGTATTGCAGAGCTCCACCTGGCATTTCAGTTCGGAGAGATCGCAGGACGAGACGCCGCCTTTGATGGCCGCCGCCGTGCCCACATTCATAAAGGCGGGCGTCTCCACCGTGCCGTGCACGGTGGCCAGCCGGCCGCGCCTGGCGTGCCCGTCGGTGCGGAGCAAAGTAAACATCGTTTCCCCCAAACTTTCGGAGTTGATCGGTCGAAAATGATGTAAAGTGATTGAACTTTACAGGTTTAAGAAATGAACATGGCGTCTCCGAAGCTGAAAAAGCGATAGCGTTCTTCGATGGCCTGGTTATAGGCATCGAGCACGTGTTCCCTGCCCGCGAAAGCCGAGACCAGCATGATGAGCGTGGACTCCGGCAGGTGAAAATTGGTGATAAGCCCATCCAGCACCTTGAATTGGAAACCCGGATAGATAAAGATGCTCGTCCAGCCTTCCGCCGCGCAGATCTTGCCGTCGTGCGCCGCCGCTATGCTTTCGAGGGTGCGGCAGCTCGTCGTGCCCACGCTGATGACGCGCCCGCCGCGCGCCTGGGTATCCCGGATGAGCTCGGCCGTCTTTTCGGGCAGCATATAGTGCTCGGTGTGCATCACGTGGTCTTCGATGTTGTCCGCTTTGACCGGGCGGAACGTGCCGAGACCGACATGCAGGGTCAGATAGCCGAGGCGCACGCCTTTTTCCCGGATCTTTTCCATAAGTTCCGGCGTAAAATGCAGGCCCGCCGTGGGAGCCGCGGCGGAGCCGGGCTTTTTGGCATAAACGGTCTGATAGCGCTCTTTGTCTTTGAGTTTATGCGTGATATAATGCGGAAGCGGCATCTCGCCGATCTTTTCCATCAGCTCGTAAAAATTGCCCTCATGCTCGAACCGCACGATGCGGTTGCCGCCCTCGATGATCTCCAGCACTTCGGCGTGCAGAAGCCCTCCGGCAAAAACGTACCGCGAGCCGACGCGGGCCGTGTGGCCCGGACGGACGAGGATCTCCCAGACATCCGGTTTCTTCTCCGTCAGCAGGACGAATTCCACGCGGCCGCCGGTCTTTTCCCGGTTGCCGTAAAGGCGGGCGGGCAGCACGCGGGAATCGTTCAGAATCAAGCAGTCTTCCGGACGCAGAAGGTCCGGCAGGTCGTAAAAGTGATGGTGCGCCACCGCGCCGGTCTTTCGGTCGAGCGTCATCAGACGCGAATGGTCGCGCTGAGGCAGCGGGTCCTGAGCGATCAGCTCTTTGGGCAGGTCGTAATAGAAGTCCGATTTTTTCATGTTTTCTCCAGCCTGATTTCGGAAAGGAAGAACAGCCTTTCCCTTTTAATGGGATGCCTCGTATGCACGATTCTTGAGCAAAGGAATTGACATCCCCCGACGAAAATGGTAAGATGATTTCATATTGAATATACTGTGATAGAGGCGCGTTTTTGATGAGTCGTCCGCCGGAGGCCAGCCGAGGCCCGCGATGACGGATAAAAGGCAAAAACGCCGAAGGGATCAGTCTCCGGACGGCTGTTCGCCTGGTTGCTCTGCGAAAAGCGCGGCGACTGTCATCATGCGACATGATGGAGAGCTATTCACTTTGTTTCGGATGTGCATTCGACTGCAAAGCGTCAATGCTTCTATTATATTGCATGGACAGCCGGTTTTCAACCGGTTTTTTTCTTATGCGGATATTCAAAAGCAGTCGGCCGGGACGCGGTGCGCCGCCGGTCAAAACGCGGGAGGGTATCATGAAACATTATCAAGTGGGAATCATCGGCGCTACGGGCATGGTCGGCCAACGGTTTGCCACGCTGCTTGAAGGCCATCCCTGGTTTTCAGTGGAAGTGCTGGCCGCCAGCGCGAATTCCAAAGGCAAGACCTATGAGGAAGCCGTAAAAGGCCGCTGGGCGATGAAAAAACCGATCCCCGCCGCGCTTAAAAGCAAAGTGCTTTACGACGCCGAAGCG
>CAUULH010000035.1:0-9640 GCA_963545875.1 uncultured Ethanoligenens sp. | reverse complement strand
CGGCGGACGCGCCGTCCATCATGCGGGAATGGAAAGCCGCGTTGACGGCGAGGCGCACCGTGCGGCGGCCGCTTTCCTGAAGCGCGTTCGCGGCGGAAACGGCCGCTTTTTCTTCCCCGGCGATGACGATCTGCCCGGGGCAGTTGTAGTTCACGGGCGCTACATAGCCGCCAGCGGCGGCGCAGGCCGCTTCGACTTCGGTTTCCTCAGCGCCGAGGATGGCGAACATCGTGCCGCCTTTTTCTTCCGCCGCCTTCTGCATGGCGGCGGCGCGCTCGCGGATGACGGCGAAGCCGGCATCGTGAGAGAGCGCGCCCGCGGCCGTGAGCGCCGAAACTTCGCCGAGTGAAAAGCCGGCGCCCGCATCCGGGGCGATGCCGCGCGCTTTCAATATGGAAAAGATCGCGAGCGAGAGCGTGAAGATGAGCGGCTGAGACACCGCCGTCCTGGCGAGATCTTCGGCGCTGCCGCTTTCCGAAAGGGCCAGCACGTCGAAACCCAGCGCGTCCGACGCTTCCTTATAGACTCCCGCGGCTTCGGGGAAACGGGCGCACAGGTCGGCGCCCATGCCGGAATACTGGGCACCCTGCCCGGAAAACAGAAAAGCCGTCTTACTCAAAAGGATTGCCTCCATTAAGAGGGATCGGACCGGTCAAAAACGGTTCGCCTTGACAAATCGGCCAAACCCATATAAGATTGAAATATTGAACCGACAGGCGCTGCCCGGCGTGATCACAAGAGGTTTCCGCCGGGCAGCGCGGTGTGTCCGACAAAAACCCATATCTTACAAGAAAGATCGAAGCGGTGCCAATTACCACTCAATATAGCATAACCAACAAAACTTCGCAAGGGGGTGGAACAATGTCCGGTGTTCTTATTGCGGGTACGGGCATGTATGTCCCGTCTAAAGTCGTCACCAATGAAGAGATGAAGCAGTTCGTCGATACGTCCGATGAATGGATCGTGCAGCGCACGGGCATCCACGAGCGGCATTTCTCTACGGGTGAGCCCAACTGGTACATGGGCGTGCAGGCCGCGAAACAGGCAGTGGAAAACGCGGGCATTGACCCGAAAGAGATCGATATCATTATCAGCAGCGCCATCACGCCGGATTATTTCTATCCGACGGTGGCCTGCACGGTGCAGGATGAGCTCGGTGCGGACAACGCGTTCTGCTGGAACCTCGGGGCCGCGTGCAGCGGGTTCGTCTATGCGCTGGATGTGGCGCGCAACTATCTTGCCACGGATTCAGCCAAGACCATCCTGATCGTATGCAGCGAAGTGATGTCAAAATCGCTCGATTTTTCGGACCGAACGACCTGCGTGCTCTTCGGCGACGGCGCGGGCGCGGCCGTGGTGAAAAAATCCGACGGGCTCTACGCCTCCTGCATGGGGAGCGACGGGCGCACGGGCGCGGCGCTCTTGGCCCGCGCCCTGCCGGTCAACACGCCGTTTGCCGTCGATAAAGACAATCCCAAATATGCCAAGTATATGAAGAGCAACGGCAACTATGTGAAGATGAACGGCAAGGCGGTCTACCGCTTCACGGCGCATGCCATCCCCAATATGGTGACTGGCGCCTGCGGGCGCGCGGGCATCGACGTGCATGATCTCGATCTCATCGTGCCGCATCAGGCTAATGTGAGGATCATCGAAAAAGCGGCGGAGCATCTCGATTTTCCGATGGAGAAGATGTACGTCAATATCGACCGCTACGCCAATACGTCGTGCGCTTCCGTGCCGATCTGCCTGGCGGAGCTCGACGCGGCCGGCAAGCTCAAGCGCGGCGAAAAGATCGCGCTGGCCGGTTTCGGCGGCGGGCTCACCTGCGGCGCGATCGTGATGGAATGGTAAACGGAGGGAGGACGCGTTTATGGGCAAGTGCGCATTGGTAACGGGAGCTTCCCGCTCCATCGGCGCGGCCATTGCGGAAAAGCTCGCGGAAAAGGGTTTCGATATCGCTGTTGGCTGCCACACGGCCGCCACGGCGGAAAAAGAAGGAGAAGCGGTTGCGGCCCTCTGCCGCTCGCATGGCGTGGAAGCCGAGTGTTTTATCGCCGACGTGTCGGATTTTTCCCAGTGCGAGCGCATGACGGCCGACGTGGTCAAACGTTTCGGCGGTATCGACGCGCTGGTGAACAATGCGGGCATCAATAAGGATGCTCTGCTCGTCCGCATGAGCGAGGAAGACTATGACGCGGTCATCGCCGCCGATCTGAAAAGCGTTTTTAATATGATGCGCCATGCGGGCCGGATAATGATGAAAGCCCGTCATGGCGCCATTGTCAATATTTCATCTGTCGCGGGGCTTTACGGCAATCCGGGGCAGGTCAATTACGCGGCCGCCAAGGCCGGCATCGTGGGCATGACGCTTTCGGCCGCCAAAGAGCTCGGTGCGCGGAACATCACGGTAAACGCCGTGGCGCCCGGTTTTATCAAGACGCCGATGACGGATGCCATGCCCGAAAAAGCCCGCGAGGCGGCGCTTTCCTCCATCGCTTTAAAACGCCCTGGCACGCCGGAAGACGTGGCGAATGCCGTGGCTTTCTTTGTTTCGGAAGAAGCGTCGTTCGTCACCGGGCAGGTGCTCGTCGTAGACGGCGGCATGGTCATGTGAACACCCCGCTTCCGGGGCTTTTTCTATGGAAAGAAGGAAACCGGCACAGAGCCGGTATGGGTACGGAGGAAAAGATATGCGCAGAGTGGCAATCACAGGGATCGGAACGATTACCCCCGTCGGCAATACGAAAGAAATGTTCTGGGAATCCATCAAAGCCGGGAAACACGGCGTCGCCCCGGTGCAGGGCGTGGATATGACGGATCAGAAAGTTTCACTGGCGGCGCAGGTGAAGGATTTCGACGTCACCAATTATATGGATAAGCACGAGGCAAGGCGGCTCGACCCGTACGCGCAGTTTGCCGTCGCGGCGCTCGAAGAGGCGATGGCGGACTGCGGCACCGATTTCGCCGATCTTGACCCGTACCGCGTGGGCGTCATCATCGGCAGCGGCATCGGCGGCCTTCAGACGCTCGAGGCGAACCACAAAAAATTCATTGAAAAAGGCCCGAACCGCGTTTCCGCGCTGATGATCCCGCTGATGATCGCCAACGCGGCGGCGGGCGCCATCGCGATGAAGACCGGATTCAAAGGCGTGAATTACGCGACCGTGACGGCCTGCTCCTCGAGCACCCATTCGGTCGGCGAGGCGTTCCACGCCATCCGCGACGGCTATGCCGACGCGATGGTCACAGGCGGCGCTGAGGCGTGTGTCACGCCGTTCGCACTCGGTGCGTTCGCCAACATGACGGCGCTTTCCACCAGCACCGACCCGGACCGCGCGTCCATCCCGTTCGACGCAGAGCGGAACGGCTTCGTGATGGGAGAAGGCGCGGGTATCCTCGTTTTGGAAGAGATGGAGCATGCCAAGGCGCGCGGCGCGCATATCTATGCGGAAGTGGCGGGCTACGGCACGACGAACGACGGCTATCACATCACGAGTCCCGCGCCGGGCGGAGAAGGACTCGTCAAATCGATGGAAGTCGCCTTGAAAGACGCGGGCATCGAGCCCGAGGATGTCGGTTACGTCAACGCGCACGGCACGTCGACGAAGATCAACGACAGCACGGAAACGGAAGCGTTCCACACGCTTTTCGGCGATGCGGCGAAAAAGGTCTGCATCAGCTCCACCAAATCCATGACGGGCCATATGCTCGGCGCGACGGGCGCCGTGGAAGCCATCGTCTGCGCGCTCTCGCTCGAAAGCGGCGTCGTGCCGCCTACGGCGAATTTCAAGGTCAAAGATCCCGCGTGCGACCTCGATTATGTCACCGAGGGCGCGAGAGAGCTCGATTACGAGTGGGCGCTTTCCGACACGATGGGCTTCGGCGGCCATAACGCCGCGCTCTGCCTGAGGAAATTCCGCGCATAAAGCGCTTTTTTGACAGCAAAGAAAGGCGGGCGGCACAGAGACGCCCCGCCGGGGAGAAAGAGGAAAAACGCATTATGGAATGGAACATCGATACGGTAAAGACCCTTATCGACGAGGTGGACCGCTCCGGACTTTCCACCTTTACGCTGGAAGCGGAGGGCGTGAAGCTCCATCTGGAGAAACCGCAGACCATGCAGGCCGCGGTCCAGGCAAAGCCCGCCCCGGCGGCCTGCGCCCCGCAGGAAGCACCTGCCGCGGATAAGCCCGCCGAGCCCTGCGGGAATGTCGTGACGTCCCCCATCGTCGGGACGTTCTACGCTTCCGCCTCGCCGGAGAAACCGGCTTATGTCAAGGTGGGCCAGCAGGTAAAAAAAGGCGACGTGCTGTTTATTGTGGAGTCCATGAAACTGATGAACGAGATCAACAGCGAATATGACGGCATGGTGGCTGAGATCTATGTGCGCGACGGGCAGGCGTTGGAATACGGCCAGCCGGTCATGCGCATCGCGTGAAGAAACGAGGGAGCGGCTGTGGCGGTTTTGATGGATAAAGAAGCGATCAAGGCGGTGATCCCGCACCGGGACCCGTTTCTGCTGATCGACGAAGTGATCGAGCTGGAACCGGGCAAACACGTGGTGGCCCGCAAATATCTGAAGAAAGACGAGCCGTGGTTCGCCGGGCATTTTCCCGGCCATCCGGTCCAGCCCGGCGTGCTCACGCTCGAGATGCTCGCGCAGGCGGGCGCCGTGTGTGTGCTCTCCATGCCGGAATATAAAGGGCATATCGCCATGTTCGCGGGTGTCGATAAGGCGCGCTTCCGCAAGCCGGTCCAGCCCGGCGATACGCTCACGCTCGACGTGACGCTCACCGGTTTCCGCGGCCCCGTCGGCTTTGGCGACGCGGTCGCCACCGTGAACGGCAAACGCGCCGTGACCGCGACCATTTCTTTTGCCATCGGCGGCCCGGCAGGAGACTGACATTCGTATCCGACGGATCATCCAAACGACAGGGAGTCTGCATTTCATGTTCAATAAGATTCTCATAGCCAACCGCGGCGAGATCGCCGTCCGCATCATCCGTGCGTGCCGGGAGCTCGGCGTGCGCACCGTGGCGGTGTATTCGCAGGCGGATAAGAACGCGCTGCATGCCGAGATCGCCGACGAGGCCGTCTGCATCGGCCCCGCTTCCAGCCGCGAGAGCTACCTGAACATGGGCGCCATCCTTTCGGCCTGCGAGCTCACCGGCGCCGAAGCCGTCCATCCGGGTTACGGTTTTCTTTCCGAGAACGCCAAGTTCGCCTATCTGTGCAAGCGGTGCAACGTGGCGTTCATCGGGCCGGATGCCTCCTCCATCGAGCTGATGGGCGACAAGGCCCGCGCGCGGGAGACGATGAAGAAGGCCGGCGTACCGGTCGTGCCGGGCTCGGACGGCCTGGTGGAGTCGCTCGCCGAAGCGCGGAAAATCGCCGCGCATATCGGCTACCCCGTGATGATCAAAGCCACGGCCGGCGGCGGCGGGCGCGGCATCCGCGAAGTGCGCACGCCCGACGAGCTGGACGCCGCCATCACTGCCGCGCGCAGTGAAGCCGGCGCTTCTTTCGGCAACGAGGGCATCTACATAGAGAAATTCATCGTGGACCCGCATCATGTGGAATTTCAGGTCCTGGCCGATTCTTTCGGCAATACGGTGTATCTCGGCGAACGCGACTGTTCGCTCCAGCGCCGCCATCAGAAAGTGCTGGAAGAATGTCCCGCCGTTCTGCTCGACGAAAAACTCCGCCGCACGATGGGCGAAACGTCCGTTCGGGCCGCAAAAGCCTGCGGCTATCAAAACGCGGCCACCGTCGAATTTCTGGTGGACAAAGACCGGAACTTCTATTTCATGGAGATGAACACGCGCGTTCAGGTGGAGCATCCCATCACGGAGATGGCGACGGGCATCGATATCGTCAAGGAGCAGATCCGCATCGCGGCGGGCGAAAAGCTCGCTTTTCGGCAGAAAGACATCCATCTGCGCGGCCACGCCATCGAGTGCCGCATCAACGCGGAAAACCCGGCGCTCGGCTTCCGGCCTTCGCCGGGACGCATCAAGGGGCTCCACATGCCCGGCGGGCCGGGCATCCGGATCGACAGCGCCGTCTATCAGGGCTGCGTTATCCCGCCGTATTACGATTCGCTCATCGCCAAGCTGGTCGCCTATGCGCCCACGCGCGGGGAAGCGATCCGCAAGATGCGCTGGGCACTCGCGGAATTCCTTATCGAAGGCGTGGATACCAACATCGACTACCAGCTCGCCATCCTCAAAGACCCGGATTTTCAAAAGGACAATGTGGATGTCGGCTTTTTGGAACGCAAGCATTTTTTGTCGCCCGCAAAGAAATAAAACGGCAGTGAGGTGAATCGTTTTGCTCGAAGATCTGTTTCAGAACGTGAAGAAGCGGATGGCCGATCTGCCGCTCTCCCATCCGGGCGGGCCGTCCGTGAACATCCCGGACGATCTGTGGTTCCAGTGCCCGCGCTGCCGCGCCGCCACACTGGCGGACGAGTTCGCGCGCAACCTCAAAGTCTGCCCGAAATGCGGCTACCATGCGCGCATCTCGGCGGGAGAGCGCTTGGCCCTGACGGTGGACGAAAATTCGTTTTCGCCTTTCGATGAGGCCATGCGGTCGCTTAACCCCATCGATTTTCCGCATTATGAGGAGAAGATCAAGGGTTTGAACCAGAAGACCGGCTTAAACGAGGCGGTGGTGACCGGCCTTTGCCGCATCGAAGGTGAAAAGACGGTCATCGGCGTGATGGACAGCCGTTTTATGATGGCTTCGATGGGCTCCGTGGTGGGCGAAAAGATCGCCCGCGCATTCGAGTACGCGACGAAGGAGCGGCTGCCTGTCGTGCTCTTTACGGCTTCCGGCGGCGCGAGGATGCAGGAAGGCATCGTTTCGCTCATGCAGATGGCCAAAACGTCGGCCGCCGCGGCGCGCCACGGCGACGCCGGGCTTCTGTATATCACCGTGATGACGGACCCGACGACCGGCGGCGTGACGGCGAGCTTCGCCTCGCTGGGCGATATCATCCTCGTCGAGCCGAAAGCGCTGGTCGGGTTTGCCGGGCGGCGCGTCATCGAGGCGACCATCCATCAGCATCTGCCGGATGATTTCCAGTCCGCCGAATTCATGCTGGCGCACGGCTTTGCCGACGCCGTCGTAAAACGCGCGGAGATGAAGAGCACGCTCGGCAGACTGCTCAAGATGCACCGGGAAGGCGGCGAGGACCATGGCTGAAAACAACACGGCGGGCGCCGGGCGCAGCGCGTGGGAAAGGCTCCAGATCGTGCATGGCAAAGGCCGGCCGACGATCCACGACTATCTGCCGCTCCTTTTCGACGATTTCTTTGAGCTGCACGGCGACCGCGCCTACGGCGACGACAGCGCGATGCTCGGCGGCATCGCCTTGTTTCACGGCCGGCCCGTCACCGTGGTGGGCATGGTCAAAGGGCGCGATTTCGAGGAAAACCAGCGCGCCCGCTTTGCCATGCCGAATCCGGAAGGTTATCGCAAAGCTCTGCGGCTCGTCAGACAGGCGGAAAAATTCCACCGCCCGGTGCTCTGCCTGGTGGACACGCCGGGCGCGAACCCGAGTATCGGCGCCGAGGAGCGCGGCCAGGGCGAAGCCATCGCCAAGAACATCATGGAATTCTTCCGCATCCGTACGCCCATCGTGAGCATCATCATGGGTGAGGGCGGCAGCGGCGGCGCGCTGGCGCTTGCCGTGTGCGATGAGCTCGCCATGCTCGAAAACGCGGTCTATTCCGTCATTTCGCCGCGCGGGTTCGCCAGTATCCTCTGGAAAGACGCCTCGCGCGAAAAAGAGGCGGCCGAACTTTTGAAGATGACGGCGCCCGACCTCATGCGTTTCGGCGTGGCGGATACCGTTCTTTCCGAACCGGCGGGCGGCGCGCAGGCCGACCCGCAGGCGACGGCGAAAGCAATTGACGCGTATCTTGCCGGCGCGTTCGACCGCCTTTCCGCTCTGCCCGTGGAAAAGCTGCTGGCGCATCGCTATCAGAAGTTCCGTTCCATCGGTGTTTTTGCCGAATGAGTACTTTCTTCGGCGCGCAGAGGACGCAGGCTATTGACAAGCGTCCGGCGCGCATGTAGAATAATAGAGCACTTGGCTTGCCTTTGCGGAAACGGGTTGCGGTTTCCGCAAAAGACCGGCATGGACCGGCGGACGGCTGAAAACCGTCGATACCCGCAGCGAAGGAGGGACAATGGATGGTATTTGAAAAAGTGAAAGAAACGCTCTGCGAGCAGCTTGATGTGGAAGAAGATAAAGTGACTCTTGAAGCTTCCATTATCGACGATCTCGGGGCGGATTCATTGGATGTGGTCGATCTCATCATGTCGCTTGAAGAAGAATTTGAGATTGAGATTCCCGATGAAGATGTCGAACATATGAAGACGGTCGGCGATATCGTCAAATATATCGAAAAAAAAACAAAATAAAGCGTTTAAAAGAAAAGATCCCGGAAGAAATCTCCTCCGGGATCTTTTCTTTGGCCAAAAGCAGGCGCTCAGGCAAGGCCGCAGTCTACATAGTCCTTCCATTTTTCCTTGTAGGCTTTTTCTTTGGAAAAATGATACAGGAAATAGGCGACGCCGCCCGAGACCGCGAGCAGAACGGCTGCCGCGGCCACCACGGCTCCTGCCGTATGCGTGAATTTCATCGCGAAGACCTCCGTTTCCGGCTGACGGAAAAGCCAGCCTGAAATTGTCAGGGAACAACTTTATCATAGCCGATTGGAAAGAGAAAGTCAACGCCGGGCGGCCCGCCGGCTCTTTCTGATAAAGAAAAATTCCGAAAAGCGAAACGCTTTCCGGAATCCTTTTACCGTCTTTTTTGAAAAGGCAGCCCTGAGTTTAGTGAGCCGCGTTGAACGCGCGGGCCAGCTGAGACTTTTTGTGGGCAGCCGTATTCTTATGCAGAATGCCCTTGGCGACCGCTTTATCCAAATCGACGACGGCGGCCTTAAAGGACTCCGCCTTCTTTTCATCGCCGTTTGTGATGGCGACCTGCGCTTTCTTGACGGAGGTGCGCAGCGCGGAACGATACGCCTTGTTGCGAAGCGCGTGGACAGCTGAAGTCTTGACACGTTTCTTGGCGGATTTGATAATGGGCATGTTGACACCTCCTTTTATTAGACCAGTACTACTGAGTATACCATGCTTTTTCAGGGAATGCAAGGCCTTTCTTCCCATTAAGGCGGCTTCTCTTTTTCCGTCAGACGGGCGCGGGAAAAAGTCTTGCATATTTACCCAGAATCCGATACTATAAAGAGGGAAAGAAATTTCAAGGTACGGGGGAGGGGCAGGCCCTGTTTGCAGAGCGGGGCGTTGAATCATGCATGAATTTGATCGATGTGTCATAGCGGATTCCAGCGAGCATCCGCTCGGCAAAGGGTTCGTCCGGTCGTTTTTAAACGGCGAGATGGAAGTGGGCTTGGAAAAAGATATCAGCCGCCAGCTGCGCCGCGGGCAGAGGCTCCGGCTCTATATCTATAACGACTGCATGGGGGAGTGCATCTATCGCGGTACGGTGTCATCCTGTGCGGCATTGCGTCTTCGCCTGAGGGCCGTCACACTGCTTGGCAATCTCCAGAAAAGGGATAACACCCGCGTGAATGTTGAGCTTCCCTATCTCATTCGTTTTTAT
>CAUULH010000034.1:0-9867 GCA_963545875.1 uncultured Ethanoligenens sp. | reverse complement strand
GCTGGTGCGCACCGCCGCGAGGGAGACCGCTGTCGGCTCTTTCATGCCGGAGAACGCATGGAGAGCGGAAAGCACGGCCGCTTCACCCGCTTCTACCGTGTAAAGAGAAAATTCCCGCCCGTTTTCCGCGATCCGCAAAACTTCCAGTTCGCCGGAAAGCACGAAATACACATCGGACGGCTCCGCGTAATCGTTCATTGCCGTTTCCCCTGCGCGCAGACGCTTTTCGACTGCCGAATCCAGAAAATACCGTTTTTCGCTCTGCGGCATCTGCGTAAGAAAAGGAAAACAGCCGCATACTTCTTTTTCCGTCATATCTCTCTCCGCCCGGCAATCCCGCAAAACCCGGCAAAGCCGCGTGCCTTTCTATTGGAAAAGCACGCGGCCATTCTGCCTGTTCTCAAATGCCGAGCTGCTGGCGGATGTCGTCTTTCGGCCTTGCGCCGACCGAAGTAGCCGCCACACTGCCGTCTTTGATGAGAAGAAGCGTCGGGATGCTCATGACGCCGTACTTTGACGCAAGCTCCGGTTCATCATCGACATTGACTTTCGCCACTTTGATGGAGTCGGACAGCTCATCGGAAAGCTCGTCTACGATGGGAGAGACCATGCGGCACGGGCCGCACCATGTCGCCCAAAAATCGACCAAAACGGGTTTTTCCGCCTTTAAGACGACTTCGGAAAAATTATCTTTCGTTACCGGGATCGCAGCCATATTCAACACTCCTTGTTTTTTATCCTTGCTCCCTTTTTACGGGACCGTCTTTTGAACTGCTTATAGTATACCACATACATGTCTGTTTAATTGTGACTTTAGTCACATTATAGCCGATTTTCTGCAAAAAACAACTTCACCAGTCACCTTCGTCGGCGGCATCGGAAGCGCCGCGGTCTTCTTCCAGCTTGACGGGGACCTGGAGCGTCTGCTTATCGCTTCTTCGGTAAAGCGAAAGGGTCAGCGTCTCGCCCGGCTTATATCGATCGCGGAGCGTGATGAGATCGTCGGTGGTCTTAACGGTGCGGCCGTTCACGGCCGTGATGACATCGTCCGCTTTCACGCCGTTCGCCGCGGCGCTGCTGCCCGGCTCCACATAGCCGACATACAGCCCCTGCGGGATCTCGTTGAGCTGTGCGGTGACGGAATCGATCTCCCGGCATTTGAGGCCGAATTTGACCCGGCCTTTCACATAGCCGTATTTCAAAATGGAATCGACCACGGGCTTAGCGGTATCGGCCGGGATGGAAAAGCCGAGCCCTTCATAGCCGGTCTGCGCGATCTTGGCGGAATTGATGCCCACCACCTGACCATACAGATTCACCAGCGCGCCGCCGGAATTGCCCGGATTGATGGCGGCGTCCGTCTGGATGAGGTTCATCGGGCCGTTGCCCACATCCACATTGCGGTCGAGCGCGGAAATGATGCCCTGCGTGACCGTTCCGGCCAGCTTGAGCCCGGAAGGATTGCCGATGGCCAGCACGGCTTCGCCCACCTTGCACTGCTTGGAGTCGCCGAATCGCGCGTAGGTCAGGCCGGAAGCCTGGATCCGGATGACGGCCAAGTCTGTTCGGGTATCCGTGCCGATAATGGAAGCCGTGTATTTTTTTCCGCCGTGCATCACGACGACGAGGCGGCTTGCGTCTTCCACCACATGATTGTTCGTCAGAATGGCGCCGTCTGAGCTCAGAACGATACCCGAGCCTTCTCCCGTTTCGGAGAGCGAACCCTTCTGATATTGTACGATGCCCACGACAGCCGGCAAAATGCGCGCGGCCGCCTGCTCGGTGGTGAGCGCGCGGCCTGCGGGCCGGCTCTCCAGTTCAAAAACACCGGAAGACGTGCTGTTTCCGGCCAAGTGCGAGCGAATGGACTCTCCTGCCGGCGTGTGCGTCAAAAAAAGCGAACCGGCCAGCAGGATGCACAGCACGAAGACCACGATGTTGAGCACTTGGACCGGGAACCGGCCGGATTTCCGCGACCCTTTCGCGTCTTTCCCTTGCTTTTTTCCGGCCTTTTTCCGAAACGGCCACATCCTTTTTTCCGCTTTTGAATCCATGAGCCTTCACTCCCCCGCCGCCTTTGTCGGGCGGCATCTGATACAGGGTATGAGGAGGGACAAGAAAGCAGAACGCAAAAAAACGGCGCCGTTTTCACGGTGCCGCTCTTAGTCAAAACCGGTTCAGCCGTCCAAGCCGCCGCGCAGGGAAGCCGTGAGAGCCGATACGTTCCGGACCGCTTCGTCCGGCGTTTTGGCCGCGGCCACCTGGCGAACAACGGCGCTGCCGACGATGATGCCGTCTGGATACTGCTTGAGCTCGTGTGCCTGCTCCGGTGTGGAAATGCCGAACCCTAAGGCCGTCGGCACATCCGTATACTGGTTGATGAGCGAGAAAAACGCTTTGAAATCCGTCTTGAACGACTGGCGCATTCCCGTCACGCCGAGCGACGAAACGCAATAGAGAAAGCCTTCGGCCTGAGAAGCGATCTTTTTGATGCGCTCGTGCGAGGTGGGCGCCACCATTGAGATGATCTTGACGCCGTTCTCTGCGGCGGGGCCGGAGACTTCGCCCTTTTCCTCATACGGCAGATCGGGGATGATGACGCCGTCGATGCCCGTTTCACGGCAGCGCTTGAAGAACTTCGCCGTGCCGTAATTGAAGATGCAGTTGATATACATCAGGAAAACGAGCGGGATCTGCGAATCCTTGCGGATCTCCACGACTTCATCGAGCACGCCGTCGATCTTGAGGCCCTGAGAGAGCGCGCGGATATCGGCCTCTTGAATGACGGGGCCCTCCGCCACCGGGTCGGAGAACGGAACGCCGAGTTCCACGAGATCGGCACCCGCTTTTTCCATGCCCAGTACGAGGCGCTTGGTCGTGGCGATATCCGGATCGCCCGCGGTCACAAAGGTAATGAGGGCTTTCTTGCCCGCTTTTTTCTGTTTGGCGAACATCTCGCCGATACGGTCAGTCACTGAGCTGCACCCCCAGATAACGGGCGATGGCGGCGACGTCTTTATCGCCGCGCCCGGAAATATTGATGACGATGACTTTGTCTTTCGGAAGCGTCGGCGCCAGCTTGCGCGCATAGGCGACGGCGTGGGCGCTCTCGATGGCCGGGATGATGCCCTCTACCTTGGAAAGATAGAGGAACGCGTCCACAGCCTCCTTGTCGGTCGCGCCGACGTATTCGGCACGGCCGGTATCGTGGAGCCAGGCGTGCTCCGGGCCGATGCCGGGATAATCGAGCCCGGCCGAGATGGAATAGACCGGCGCGATCTGGCCGTCTTTGTCCTGCAGGAAGTAGGATTTCATGCCGTGGAAAACGCCGAGCGTGCCGCGCTCTACCGTGGCGGCCGTGCGCGGCGTATCCACGCCTTCGCCCGCGGCTTCCACGCCGATGAGGCGGACGGATTTCTCCGGAATGAAATCATAGAACGCGCCCATGGCGTTGCTGCCGCCGCCCACGCAGGCCATCACGACATCCGGCAGGCGGCCGATCTTCTCCATGCACTGCCTGCGGATCTCTTTGCCGATGATGCTCTGGAAATCGCGCACGATCATCGGGTACGGATGCGGGCCCATCACGGAGCCCATGACATAAAGCGTGTCGTCCACACGGGAAGTCCAGTTGCGGAGCGCCTCGTTGACGGCGTCTTTCAATGTCTGCGTGCCGGAATCCACCGGATGCACTTTGGCGCCGAGCATCTCCATGCGGAACACATTGAGCGCCTGCCGGTCGGTGTCTTTCCGGCCCATGAAGATCTCGCATTCAAGGCCCATCAGTGTGGCGACCGTGGCCGTGGCGACGCCATGCTGGCCCGCGCCGGTCTCCGCGATCACGCGTTTCTTGCCCATCTTTTTGGCCATCAGCACCTGGCCGAGCACATTGTTGATCTTGTGCGAGCCGGTGTGGTTGAGGTCTTCCCGCTTTAAGAAGATGCGTGCGCCGCCGAGGTCCTCGGTCATCTTTTTGGCTTCGTAGAGCAAAGACGGCCTGCCCGCATAATCCCGGTAAAGATCCGCCAGCTCTTTTTGGAACTGCGGGTCAGCCTGAAAAGCGGCATACGCTTTTTCAAGCTCTTCCAATGCATTCATCAGCGTTTCAGGTACATACTGACCGCCGTAGATGCCATAACGTCCTTTTTGAGCCATAGCTCTCCCTTACTTTCCTTAAAAAATCAAACCGTGCCTTATTCTTCTTGGCCCGCGCCATGTGCGGCCAAAACGAACCGTTCCATTTTTTCCGGATCTTTCACGCCGTCCGTTTCCACGCCGCTGCTGACATCCACGCCATAGGGCCGGATGCGGCGCACGGCTTCCGCCACGTTTTCCGGCATGAGACCGCCCGCCAGCATGAACGGGAGCGGCATCTCGCAGCCTTTCAGCACGTTCCAGTTGAACGCTTCGCCCGTGCCGCCCGCAACTGAAGGGGAAAACGCGTCCAGCAGCAGCTTATCGGGGCCCGTGGCCGCCGCCGTTTCGATATCCGCCGTACCGCGCACATGCGCCGCTTTCCAGATCTCGAAATCGGACGGGAGCAGACTGCGGAGCGTACGGACATAGGAAGCGTCCTCATCGCCGTGGAGCTGGACGACTTTCATGCCGCTCCACTGGGCGATGGCCGCCGTCTCTTCCACAGGGCTGTTGACGAAAACGCCGACGGGCGTGACCGAATCGTTGAGCGACCGCCGCAGGGCCCGCGCGAGCATCGGCGTGACTTGGCGGCGGCTCTTGGCAAAAACGAAACCGGCGTATTCCGCCTGCGCCCGGTTGACCGCGAACACATCTTCCACCCGTTTCAGGCCGCAGAGCTTAACTTTCACCATCGGCAAAACTCCTCAATTCTCTCAGCCTGACCTCCGGGTCCGGTACACGCATCAGCGTTTCCCCCACCAAAACGGCGTCCGCGCCGAGCGCCGCCATGCGCGCCATATCGGCCGTATCGGTGATGCCGCTCTCCGCCACAAAGACCACGTCGCCCGGAATGAGCCGGCGGAAGCGCTCCGCCGCGGCGAGATCGACATCGAACGTGGCGAGATTTCGGTTGTTCACGCCCATCACGCGGGCGCCCGCGCGCAGAGCTTTTTGCACCTGCTCCTCGCTCCGCACTTCCACCAGCGCCTGAAGGTCATACATCTCCGCCACCGCCAGCAGCTCTTTCAGCCGAAAGACATCGAGCACCGAGGCGATGAGCAGGATGGCGTCCGCGCCCAGCAGGCACGCCTCGCAGATCTGCCATTCGTCGAAAATGAAGTCTTTGCGCAGGATGGGCAGGCGCGACGCGGCGCGCGCCGTTTTCAGCACCTCCGGCCCGCCCTGGAAATAGGTCTCCTCCGTCAGCACGGAGATCGCGGACGCGCCGCCGGCCTCATAGGCGCGGGCGCGGTCCGCCGGGCGGAAATCAGGCTGGATGAGCCCCTTTGACGGCGAGGCTTTTTTGATCTCCGCGATAACGGAAAGGCCGGGCGCGCGCAGCGCGGCCGCAAAATCGACCGGCTTGCGCGCCGCTTTCGCGGCAAACGCCTCTTCCGCCAGCATTTCGAGCGGCTTTTTTTCTTTCAGCGCGGCGACCTGTTTTTTTCGGTTGGCCATGATGGCGTCGAGGATGGTGGGACGGTTCATCGGTTTCTCCTTTGCACGAAAAAGGGAATGTGCGGGCATCAGCCTGCGGCGGTCTCGTTGGAAACTTCGACCAGTTCGTCGAGTTTTGCTTTCGCTTTGCCGGAATCGAGCATCTCAGCAGCAAGCGCAACGCCGTCTTTCAGCGATTTGACTTTGCCCGCGATATAGAGCGCCGCCGCGCTGTTGGCAAGCACGGTATCGCGCTTCGCGCCGGGCGCGCCGGAGAGGATATCCCGGGCGATCTTGGCGTTTGCCGCCGCGTCGCCGCCGCGCAGATCTTCCATCGTGCAGGCCTTTAAGCCGAAATCTTCCGGCGCGAGCAGGTAATTGCTCACTCGGCCGTCTACCACCTCGCTCACCTGCGTTTTGCCGATAAGCGAGATCTCGTCGAGACCGTCGAGGCCGTAGACCGCCATGCCGCGCTTGACGCCGAGATTGCTGAGCACTCTGGCGAGCGGCTCGCAGAGCGAAGCGCCGTATACGCCGAGCAGCTGGAGATCGGCGTGCGCCGGGTTGGAGAGCGGGCCGAGGATATTGAAGATGGTGCGGATACCGAGCTCTTTCCGCGGCGCGCCGGCGTACTTCATCGAGCCGTGGAACGCCTGCGCGAACATGAAGCAGATGCCCGCTCTTTTGAGCACGTCGGCCGCCTGCGCCGGGGTGAGCATGAGCTTGACGCCGAGCGCTTCCAGCACATCGGCCGCGCCGCATTTGCTGGAAACGGAGCGGTTGCCGTGCTTGCCGACCTGCACGCCCGCCGCCGCGGCGACGAACGAGCTGACCGTGGAGACGTTGAACGTGTACGCCTGATCTCCGCCGGTGCCCACGATATCGAGCACGTCGCCTTCCGACGCCACGAGCGGCGCCTTGCTCCGCATGACCTTCGCGCTCGCGGTGATCTCGTCGATGGTCTCGCCTTTGATGCGCAGGGCCGTGATGTAGCCCGCGATCTGTGCGTTGGTCGCTTTGCCGCTCATGATCTCGTCCATGGCTCCGGTGGCCAGCTCGACCGTGAGGTCCTTGCCCTCCACCGCCTGTGCGATCGCTTCTTTAATCATGATTCTACACCTTTCTGTCCAAAATCAAAACGGTTATCGATGGATCTTGCAGAAATTTCGGAGCATCTCCACACCGTGCTCGGTCATAAACGATTCGGGATGGAACTGCAGACCGAAGATCGGGAACTCCTTATGAGCCATCGCCATGATCTCGCCGCCCGGCTCGGCGGCCGTGACGCGGAAGCAGGCGGGCAGCGACGCTTTTTCCACCACCAGCGAATGATAGCGCATGGCGTTCACTTTTTCCGGCAGACCGGCGAAAAGCGGGCAGGTGCCGTCGAGCGTGACCAGGCTGGTCTTGCCGTGCATCAGCTCCGGCGCGTGGACGATCTTTCCGCCGAACGCCTCGCCGATGGCCTGATGCCCAAGGCAGACGCCCAAGATCGGGATCCTGCCCTTAAAAGCGTGGACGGCCTCGATGCAGATGCCGGCGTCTTTCGGGTAGCCGGGGCCGGGGGAAAGCACGAGATGTTCGGGCGAAAGCTTTCTCACTTCATCCACCGTGATCTTGTCGCTTCGCACCACCTTGACTTCTTCGCCCAGCGTGCCGAACGCCTGATACAGATTATAAGAAAAACTGTCGTAATTATCAAGGATGAGGATCATTGGATCTCGCCCGTCCTTTCCGCCGCAAGAAGAACGGCCTTCGCCTTGTTCAGGCTCTCCTGATATTCATTTTCCGGCACGCTGTCGGCCACGATGCCCGCGCCGGACTGCACATACGCCGTGCCGTCTTTTTCGATGGCGGTGCGGATGGCGATGCAGACATCCATATTGCCGTCGAACCCGATGTAACCCACCGCGCCGCCGTACAGCCCGCGCCGCCTGTTCTCATACCGGTCGATGAGCTTCATGGCCATGACTTTCGGCGCGCCGGAAAGCGTGCCGGCCGGCAGGATGGCTTTCAGAGCGTCGTAAGCGTCGCAGTCTTCCCGCAGGCGGCTCGTGACGAGCGACGTGAGGTGCATGATCTGCGAATAACGGGCCACTTTCGCGTGCTCCACCACTTTCACACTGCCGAACGCGCTCACACGGCCGAGGTCGTTGCGGCCGAGATCGACGAGCATATTGTGCTCGGAAAGCTCTTTGGCGTCCGATACCAGATCTTTTTCCAGCGCGAGATCGGCTTCCTTCGTCTTGCCGCGCGGGCGGGAACCGGCGATGGGGCAGTTTTCCAGCACGCCGTTCTCGAGCCGTACCAGCGTCTCGGGCGACGCGCCCGCCACTTCGACATCACCGAGCTTGAGATAGTACAGATACGGCGACGGGTTCGTGACGCGGAGCACCCGATACAGATCGAACAGGCCGTCCGGCATCTTCGCTTCAAAACGCTGGGAAAGCACCACCTGGAAGATATCGCCGTCGCGGATGTGCTGTTTAGCGCTCTCCACCATGTGCTCGAATTCCGGCTTGGTCATATTGCTCTTCCACTCCGGCCTGCGGACTTCCGGCGCCGCAAGCGGCGGGCCCGGGTCGCGCAGACGGCGGTGGATGTCTTCGATCTCCGCGGCGGCCTTGTCGTAATTGGCGCGGAAATCGCCGGACGTATCGGCGTTGACGATGATGATGATCTTCTGCTTGACGTTGTCGTAGGCGATGAGTTTATCCACCACCATCAGGCTGCAATCGGGGCAGTGTGCGTCGTCGAGGTTCTCATCCGGCAGGTCCTCGGCATAGCGCACCATGTCATAGGAAAAATAGCCGATGGCCCCGCCCATGAAGCGCGGCATATCCGGAAAGACCGGCGAGCGGAGCGGCTCCATTTTTTTGCGGATGAGCGCATACGGGTCGCCCGTGCGGACCTCCGTTCTGCCGTCCGCCGTTTTAAAGGTCGTTTTGCCTTTTTCGACCGTGACGGTCAGGGTCGGGTCGAAGCCGAGAAAGGAATAGCGCCCCCATTTTTCGCCGCCGTCCGCGCTCTCGAGCAGAAAACAGTGTGAATTTTTGAGCGCCAGACGCGCCAGCAGATGCACCGGCGTCTCCATGTCCGCATAGACCTCCATGGCGAGCGGGATACGCCCGTATCGGCCGGCCAGTTTTGCCGCCTCTTCATAGGTTGGTGTGATCATTTCTTCACTCCTCTCGCCCCGCCGGAGAGAAAATCATTGGCTTCTCCGCTCCGCGGGGCCTGCTTGCCTTTTTCGGGCAGCAAAAAAGCCCGCCCCTGCCATAAAGACAAGGACGAGCGTTCACTCGTGGTACCACCTTGGTTCGCGGAAAATCCCTTTTCCGCGCACTCTGCGGGATGCCAACACATCCCCCGCCTGATAACGCCGGCGCTGCGTCGGAAACTACTCGGCATGACGCCTTTCGCTCCGCCCTCAGGGGCCCATTTGCCGTGCCGCCGCATGCCGGATTTTCAGCTGCCTCCGGCTCTCTGGGATGCCGTACACGGTTTGACTTCCCCTTCTTAGGTTTTGACTATATTCACCTTACCACGCCGCCGTTTTTTTGTCAAGGCCAAAACGGATCTTTTCTTGACACAAAGAAAAGATCGCGATATACTGAAAGAGATTTTTTCAGCAAAAGCAAAGAGCGGGACAAGTCGTTCGAATCTATGCCCAAAGAGAGCGGGGAAAGCTGGAAACCCGCGGCTAAGTTCGATCGGTATCCCCCGTGAGTTGCCGGGCCGAACACATCGGTAAGCCCGGCCGGTGAGAGCCGTTATCGTCTGTAAAGTCCAAAAATGGGTGGTACCGCGGAATCTTCTCGCCCCATGCGAGAGGGTCCCGCTTTTTTGTGCTGTTTTGCCGCAGAAAAACGGGGGCTCAACCCGGCCCGCCCGCGCTTTGATCAAAGAGGGAGACTTATTCATGAATACCGAACTGCTAACGAAAAATCCGAAGAAAATCGTAGAAGATCTGCGCAAGATCGTGGGAGAAGACTGGGTCACGGCCGACGCCGATAAGATGCAGTCATATCTCTACGACCAGACCGAGCCGCTCCTGCGCCCGAAAGCCGACCCGCACTGCGTGGTCGTCAAGCCGGCAGACCCTCAGGAGATCTCCGGTGTGCTGAAATATGCCAACCGCGAACTTCTGCCTGTTCTGGTGCGCGGCGGCGGCACCGGCGTCGTGGCCGGCGCCATCCCGACGGAGCCGAGCATCATCCTCTCCACCGAGCGGCTGAACAAAGTCGTCGAGCTCAGCGAAAAAGACCTGATGATCACGATGGAAGCCGGCGC
>CAUULH010000033.1:0-9940 GCA_963545875.1 uncultured Ethanoligenens sp. | reverse complement strand
GCGGCAGCGGGAAAGAAAAACACAAACAGACAGAAACCGCCGAACAGGGCGGCACGGCACAGGCGGCTCGAGCCGAGCTCCATCAAAGCCGAGACCGTAACGGCGGCCAGAAGCGGCACGACCGCGTAAGGGCCGCGCGCGCTTTCCAGATACCAGACCGTGCAGAGAAGAAACAGCAGTATTTGATCCAGCAGTCGGTCCACCTGTCGTCCCCCCTCTTCTTTGAAATTCTACCATAACCGTGCAGGATACACAAGCACCCGTGACATTTGTCATGCCGCTTTTGGATGGATGACACTGTTCCTACCTTCCGGCTTCTGCTATACTCGAACCGGAAACAAAAACCGCGGCGCAGGCCGCCATCTTTCTGTGGAGGCAAAAAGCATGATCGTAGAAGTAAACGATCTGGTCAAACGCTACGGGGACCTTTTGGCGCTCGACCATTTCAATCTCAAAGTGGAAGAAGGCGAAGTCTTCGGGCTCTTGGGCCCGAACGGCTCCGGCAAATCCACCGCTATCGGCTGCATCCTCTCGCTACTGGAATACAGCAAAGGAGACATCCGTATTTTCGGAAAACCGATGCGCCCGGACGCCTACGATATCAAGCGGGATATCGGCATCATTTTTCAGAACGTCGCCGTATTCAACGAGCTCACCGTGTATGAGAACATCCGCTATTTCTGCGGGCTCTACATCCGCGACAAGGCGGAATGCGCGCGTCTGACCGACGAGGCGGTCGAATTTGCCGGACTTGAGGAATACCGCCGTTTCCGGCCCAAAAAGCTCAGCGGCGGGCTTTTAAGACGGCTGAACATCGCCTGCGGCATCGCCCACAAGCCCAAGCTCATCATCCTCGACGAGCCGACCGTGGCCGTGGACCCGCAGAGCCGGAACCACATCCTCGAAGGCATCAAAAAGCTGAACAAGCAGGGCGCAACCATCATCTACACCTCGCATTACATGGAGGAAGTCGAGCAGATCTGCACCCGCGTCGCCATCATGGACAAAGGCAAGGTCATCGCCTCCGGTACGACGGACGAACTGCGCGGCCTTATCCGCATCGGCGAAAAGATCACGGTCGAAACGCTGGGAGCGGCCGAGATGCCGCTGGACGAACTGCGCGCCCTGCCGTGCGTGGCGGATGTTTCGTTTGAAAACGGCTCGCTCTCCGTACGCTCCATCCAGGGCCGAAGCAACCTCTCCGACGTACTGGAACTGCTGAAGGCCCGAAAAATCCCTTACGGCCGCGTCTACTGCGAACTGCCGACGCTGAACGACGTGTTTCTCGAGATCACCGGCAAAGAACTGCGCGACTGAAAGGAGGACGGCCATGTTCGCTCATATCTATCGATTCCGCTTGAAATGTCATCTGCGCGACCGCTCCAACCTCTTCTGGACGCTGCTGTTCCCGCTGGTGCTGGGCACGTTTTTCTACCTGTCCTTCGGCCATATCGACAGCTACTACACGTTTTCCCGCATCCCGGTAGGCGTGGTGGACAACACCGCCTGGCGGCAGAACGCCGCTTTTCAAAAAACGCTGAAAAGCGCCTCCGCAGGCGCGAACGGCGGCAGACTCTTCTCCGTGAAAGTGCTCTCCGCTTCCGGCGCGGAAAAAGCCCTGAAGAACGGAACCGTCAAAGGCTATCTGATCCCGGGCGGAAGCGAAGCCGACGGCACGTTCTCGCTCAAGAACGTCGTGAAAGAATCGGACATCGACCAGACCGTCATCAAGACCTTCGCCGACGACTATCTCCAGACGGAAGCCGCCTACCGCGATATCGCCTCAAGCGACTTTTCCGCCTTAAAGACCGCCGTTCAGGTGAAGACGGTCTCGTTCATCCGTTCGGTCTCGCTGAGCAGACATACGTCCGACAGCGCGGCCACCTATTTTTACGCCCTGATCGCCATGGCCTGTCTGTACGGGAGCTTCTGGGGCCTGCGCGAGATCGACGCCGTGCAGGCCAACCAGAGCCCGCAGGGCGCGCGCGTGAACATGGCGCCCATCCATAAGCTGCGTGTGTTCCTCTCGTCGCTCTGCGCGGCGCTCACCATCCAGACGGCCGGCGTGTTCCTGCTCATCGGCTATCTGGCGCTCGTACTGCATGTTCCGTTCGGCACGCAGATCGGTTTCGTGCTGCTCGCCGGGTTCATCGGCTCCGTGACGGGCGTGATGCTCGGCGCGATGCTCTCGGCGCTCATCAAAAAAAGCACCGGGGTAAAAGTCGCCATTCTCATTTCGGTGAGCATGACGCTCTCTTTTCTCGCCGGGCTGATGTTCGACCAGATGAAATACATCGTGGAGACCAAAATGCCGGCCTTATCTTATCTCAACCCGGCCAATCTCGTGGCGGACGCTTTTTATGCCCTGTACGATTACGACACGCTGAACCGCTATCTGCTGAACATCGAGCTGCTCGCCGCTTTTGCCGTTTTCTTCTTCTTTATGACCTACTTCGCGCTGAGGAGGCAGAAATATGAAAGTCTTTAAGCTCTGCTTTTCCATTATCCGCGCGAGACTGCCCGAACTGCTCATCTACGTCGTCATTTTTCTGTTTTTCGCCATTATCCTCTCCAATCTGAATCAGGAAAGCCCGATCGTGACGTTCTCAACGACGAAGACCAACGTAGCCGTTTTTAACAACGACCCGGATTCCGCCGTTGCGAACGGATTGAAAGATTACCTTGCCAAAAACACCGTGACCGTATCTCTCAAAAACAACAAAACCGCTTTGCAGGACGCCCTTTTCTTCCGCGAGGCGGACAGCATCCTCACCATTCCGGCCGGGTTTTCGGAAAAAATGAAAAACGGCACGGCCAAGATCGACCGCTCCGCCCGGGCGGGCACCACCGGCAGCGTGCAGGTGGACAATCTGGTGGACCGGTACCTCAATCTGGTGAACCTTTACGCCAAAAGCATGCCGCAGCTCTCCGAAAGCGAGATCGTTTCACGCGTGGACCAAGTCCTCTCCAAGGAAACGGCCGTGAGCGTGCACACGTTCGGCCAGAAAGACAGCACATCCGGCATCACCTACTATTTCAACTATCTGGCCTATGTCGCGCTCGCCGTACTGGTGCTCGCATCGAATGCCATCCTGACCACGTTCCGAAACGTCGACTTAAGACGGCGGAACCTCTGCGCACCCCTGCGGCCGCTTTCCATGAATCTTCAGCTTTTGGGCGCGAACCTCGTCGCAGCGCTCTCCTTCTGGGCGGCCGCAAGCCTTTTAGGCTTTATTCTGTACGGCGGCGGTCTTTCCGCTTTTTCGCTTTTCCTCTATGCGGTGAACGCGCTCGCTGTGATGCTGACAGCGCTGAGCATCGGGTTCCTTTGCAGCTCGCTCGTAAAGAACGATCAGTCGGCCAGCGCGGCGGCAACCGTCGTTTCTTTGGGCATGAGCTTCCTCTGCGGCGTCTTCGTGCCGCTGGAATACATGGACCCGAGTATGGTGAAAGCCGCTCATTTTCTGCCGGTGTACTGGTATGTCCGCGCCGATCAGCTCATCGGCGCCCTGCCCGACTTTTCGTTTTCGCATCTGTCGCCCGTCTGCATCGCGTTCGGCATCGAATTTCTCTTTGCCGCGGCCATCTGCTCCATCGGCCTGATCCTCTATCGGCAGAAGCAGCTCGCCGACGATTAAACGGTCGAAACCATCGAAATATCCTCGCAAGACCTGCCCGAAAGCGGACGGGTCTTTTCTTTTTTCAATAAAAATGAGATTTCTCAAAATATTGCTGAGATTTCCTGCTTCGGCGCATTTTCCCAAACGGGCGCGGCGCGGTATCCTTTGGCTATTGGCGGCGGAACGGATGCCGCTTTCAAAAAGAACGCCGCCTTCCGCGCGGCTGCCGGAGGGACCTTATGACGATGGAACTATGGCTCAACGCGATCCCGCCGCTGGCGCTCTCCGTCACGGTAGGCGTCATCGGCTTTTTTCTCAAGCGCACCGTGGGCATGGTGGACCGGCACGAAGAAGACATCAGCCGGATGAAAGACGAGTTCGTCACGAAAACCGAATGCAACGCCTTGCAGGACGGCCTGCGCACAGACATGCGCAAGCTCTCCGCGGGCATCGACGCCCTGCGGGAGAACGGCATCAGACGCGACGATTTCGTCCGGGAGATCGCCGACCTCAACCGCAGGCAAGACCGCGTCTACGATATCCTGCTCGAACTGAAAGGAGAAAATCGAATTGGATCGAAATGAACTCAACCGGCGCATCGAGGCCGGCACCTTTGCCGCCGACAACGGGCGCGTGCTGCGCACCGTGAACATTCTGAAAGGGCGGGACATCTCCGTAAAAGCCCTGCGCTACGCCCTGCCGGAGATCGAGGACGGCCCGCTTGCCGAAACGCTCTTTTATCTTCAGGACGCGGGCTACCTGAGCGCGCGGGACGCCGTGAGCCGAAAATTCCGCGATATTTCCGAAGGCGACGAGTCGCTCCGCGTGCGGCTGACGGCCAAGGGGATGCAGCTCCTCAAAGGCTATCTCTCCGACCCGGCCGTACGCATCTGAAAGGAGGCGGAAACATGACGGCATCCAGACAAAACGTCGAGCTGCTCCCGCCGAAACTGGCCGGAACCGTGAAAGAAATGCTCTACACGGGCAGCACCTACGACGAAATCATCGACTATCTCAGGCAGAACGGGATGCCCGCCGTCGGCGCGGAAACCGTTTTTCAGTTCGCGCGATCCTGCCGGGCGAGCGCCGCCATGCTGCACATGGCTCAGCGGAATTTCCGCCTGCTGATGGATCAGATCGACGACGATCCCGACCTCGACACCACGGAAGCGATCGTGCGGCTGGCCTGCCAGCACGTGCTCAGCGCGATGGCGGACACCGACGAAAAAAGCTGGGCGAAACTGGACAAGAGCAAGCTGCTCGACTCCGCCGCCGGGCTCATCCGCGCCGCGGCCTACAAAAGACAGACCGAGCAGGCCGCCCGCTCCTCCGGCGAAAAGGCGGCGCACGGTTTCGGCCGTCTCTTCTTCGAGGCGATGGCCCGCGAGGAACCGGCGCTCTACAAAGAAGTGAGCGCGTATCTCCAGAAGAAGCAGAACGATCTCGCGGACGGCGCGCCCGCTTCCCCATCAAGAAAAGAGGCCGCGCCATGAGCCTTTATGTTTTGCAGGTGGCCTCTGGTGAAGAAAAAAAAGTATGCTCGCGGCTTGGCCGGGCCGGTATCCGTACTCTGCTCCCTCTGACCGGGCGATTCGGCGCGGCGGCGCCGCTTTTCCCCGACTATCTTTTTTTCGAAACAGAAGACGCGGCAGACCCGGCGGACATCGAACAGACCGTGCGCCAGACGCCCGGCGTAGTGAAATGGCTCGGCTTTCCCTCTTTCGCGACGGCCGCTCTGCCGCCCGACGAAGAAGCGCGCATCCGCTCTCTCTGCGCCGGCGAAAGGAAGCACGCTTATGGCTGACAGACAGCGAAAAGCCGTCCGCACGCTCCGCGGCTTTCTCGGCGCGGAGCCGGACGAAAAGCGGCGGGAAATCATCGAGCGGGCGCGGGCGGATTTCTATTCGTTCTGCCGTCTGGCGGCGCCGGATTTCTACCGGCCTTCCCGCCCGCATCTCGCCAAGCTCTGCCGCGCCTTGCAGGATTTTTGGGAAAGCGGCGAGAGCACGCTCATCCTCAATCTGCCGCCGCGCCACGGCAAGAGCCGGACGGCCTGCCTTTTCGCCGAATGGGCGTTCGGCAGAAAACCGCGGACGCACATCATGACCGGCAGCTACAACGAGCGGCTTTCCTCCCGCTTCGCCAAAACGGTGCGGGACGGCATCGCGGAGGAAAAGGCCGACCCGGAAAAGATCGTCTATGCCGACATCTTTCCGTCTGTTCAGGTAAAACGCGGGGACGCTTCCGTTTCCCTCTGGGCGCTCGAGGGACAGTATGCCAGCTATCTGGCGACCAGTCCAAAAGGCACCGCGACCGGCTTCGGCTGCGACCTGCTCATCCTCGACGACGTGATCAAAAACGCCTATGAGGCGCACAACGCCGTCATTCTGGACAACCAGTGGAAATGGTTCACCGACACGATGCTCTCCCGGCTCGAAGAGGGCGGCAAACTCATCTTCATCATGACGCGCTGGGCCGCGGACGATCTCGCCGGGCGGGCCATCCGCTTTTTTACCCAAGCGGGCCGCGCGCCGCGCATCCTGAAAATGAAAGCCCTGCGGGACGACGGCACGATGCTCTGCCCGGAGATCCTGAGCCGGGAAGCCTACGAGCGCAAGACGCGCGCGATGGGCGCCGATATCGCCGCCGCGAACTATCAGCAGGAACCGCTCGAGCAAAAGGGGCGGCTGTATCCCGGTTTCCGCAGCTACGAAACGCTCCCGGACGGGCTCGCCGGGCCGTTTGCCTATGTGGACACGGCCGACCGCGGCGCGGATTCGCTCTGCGCGGTCATCTGGGGCGTTTTCCGGCACGAGGCCTACCTGCTCGACGTCTATTATACGAAGGAGCCGATGGAACGGACCGAGCCGGAGCTGGCGCGCCGCCTGAAAGAACAGAACGTCACGCTCGCGCGCATCGAGAGCAACAACGGCGGACGCGGTTTTGCCCGCGCCGTGGACCGGCTTTTGAAAAAAGAGCTCGGCTGGTACGGCACGCAGGTGAGATGGTTCACGCAGACGAAAAACAAAGAGGCCCGCATCCTCACCGCCGCGCCGTGGCTGCTCGCCCATCTGCTCGTTCCGGCCGGATGGCGGACAAAATGGCCCGCCTACGCCGCCGCGATGCTGCGTTACAAGAGCGAAGGCCGAAACCTTCACGACGACGCGCCGGACGCGACGACCGGCATCGCCGAGACCATGCAGTATTTACAGGAGGGATGAAAAATGGGATGGATGCTTGGCGTACAGAACGCCGTTTCTTCATTCAGGCAGCGGATGCGCTCGCTTCTGCGGTTCCAGCCGGCCGTATCGGCTCCCGTGACCATCTATGAGCCGTACACGCACGCGGGAAACGTGGCCAAGAACCGCATCTGGTACCGCGGCGAGCCGTCCGAGCTGTTCCAATTCTACCGGAACAGCGGCATCGGCGAGACCTGGGGCGGCGTGAACCGCTCGCGCTTCTGGGCCGCCGTGCCGTCTCACGGCATGGAGATCCGCAAGGTCCACTCCGGTCTGCCCGCGCTCTGCGCGGACAAACTGGCGGATATCGTGGTGACCGACATGCGGCCCATCGTGTTTTCCGGCGAGAACGCGGCGGAAGCGCAGGCAAGATGGGACCGCATCGCTGAGGAAAACGATTTTGCCGAACTGGTGCGCCGCGCCGTGGTGGAGACCGATGTGACGGGCGACGGCGCGTTCAAGATCTCCTTCGACCAGACGGTCTCGGACGGGGCCATCCTCGAATTTTACAGCGGCGAGCGGGTGGCTTTTCAGAGCACGCGCGGCCGCGTGACGGACGTGACGTTCCTTTCGTCACGGGAAGAAAACGGGCAGACGTATCAGCTCGCGGAAACCTACGGCGCCGGTTCCGTCGGCTACGCGCTTTTTGACCCTGACGGCAGGCAGGCCGATCTTTCGCTTTTCGACGATCTCGCCGGGCTGTCTCCCGTTTACTGGGACGATCCGGTGCTCTGGGCCGTGCCGCTCCTTTTCGCCCACTCGCCCACTTTCCCCGGCCGCGGGCGCAGCCTGTTCGACGGCAAATGCGACCTTTTTGACGCGCTGGATGAGGATATCAGCCAGTGGACCGACGCCCTGCGCGCCGGGCGCGTTTCCCGTTACATCCCGCAGGACCTCATCCCGCACGACCCGAACACCGGCGCGCCGCTCGAGCCGAATCCGTTCGACAACCAGTTCATCGCCGTTGAGGGCTCGCTCGACGAGGCACAGAACGGGCAGGTCCAAGTCGTTCAGCCCGCCATCCAGAGCGGCGCGTACCAGCAGAAATTCGCCGCCGACCTCGACGTCGCGCTGATGGGGATGCTCTCGCCTTCCACACTCGGGCTCGGGCTCGCCAAAAAGGACAACGCCGAAGCCCAGCGCGAAAAGGAAAAGACCACGCTTTACAGCCGGGCAAAGCGCATCGCCGCGCTGGAACGCGCCCTGCCGCGCCTGGCAAAAGCCGCGCTCGCCGCCGAGGACATCGTTTCGGGAAAACCCGCCGGGCACTACGCCTGCTCCGTTGGCTGGGGCGAATACGCCAACCCGTCGTTTGAAAGCATCGCCGCCACCGTCGGCCAGGCAAGGCGCGACGGCATCATGTCGATCGAGCAGGCCGTGGAAGAACTCTACGGCGACTCGATGAGCCCGGCGGACAAAGCCGCCGAAGTGCGGGAGATCAAAGAGGAACGGGATACCGTCTCCGCGAACAGGCAAAACGGATGAGCCGCTCGTCCGAAGCCGCTGACGACGTTAAAAGCCGCGGACGCGCGCGGGCGACACCGCGAACCTTTCACCCGAAAAAGGAGGAACTTTTATGGCAGAAGAAACCAAAGCCGCCCCGGAAAAAGAGCCGGTGAAAACGGCGCTCTCCGCATCGGAAACGCCGGAAAAGAAGCACGCCGAACCGCGCCGGGACGGCGGCGCGGAGCCGGGCGGAAACACACGTCTTGCCAAAGCGAACCGCCGCGGCCTGATGGCGGAAGCCAAGCTGGCCGCCGTCTCTCTCGGCGTTCCGGCCGCCCGCGCGCCGTATGCCGCCAAGCTGGCCGACCTCTCGGGCGTACCCGTGGACGAGGACGACGGCCCGGACCTCGCGGCCGTCAAAAGCGCCGTAAAAAAAGTGCTGGCCGACATTCCGGAACTCAAAGCCAATGCCGCGGCCGAAAAAGCGCCGGGACTCCGCATCGGCGCGAACAACAGCGCCTCTCAGAACACGGACGATCCCCTGAAGGCCGGCCGTGTGAAACCGTGGAACAAATTCCGCCTGTAAAAGCCCTTTTAACGGACAAATGAAAGGAAGGTTTCTTTATGGCTCTTAACTACGCCGAACAGTGGAACAACGAACTGCTGGCGATCTCGACCCAAGAGGCGCTCTGCTCGCCGTTCATCACCACGAACGTCAAATGGCTCTCCGCGCGGGTCTTTCATTTTACGCAGATGAGCACCAGCGGCTTTGGCACGCACACACGCGCCGGCGGCTGGAACAAAGGCACGTTTGCCCAGACGGACAACACCTACACCGTGGGCTTTGACCGCGACATCGAATTTCTGGTGGACAAGGCGGACGTGGACGAAACGAACGAGACCGCCTCGGTGCGCAATATCTCCGCCGTATTCCAGAAAACGCAGGCCGTACCGGAAATGTGCGCCTATTTCTTCTCCAAAGTGGCGCAGACGGCGCAGGGGCAGACCGGCTATCACTCGAGCACGGCGGCTTCGGCCGACGCTTTTTCCGCCGCCAACGTCTTCGCGACGCTGAAAGGCTTTCTCGCTTCCGGCAAACTGCGACGCTACCGGGCGCAGGGCGCGCTCGTGATGTATGTGACCAGTGCCGTCATGTCCGCTCTGGAGGAATCTTCCGCCTTCACGCGCGCCATCGACCTCACCGCGCTCACCAACGACGGCGTCGGCCTTGAGACCCGCGTGACCAACATCGACGGCGTTCCGGTCGTGGAAGTGGTGGACGACGAGCGTTTTTACGACAAATTCGACTTCACCTCCGGCTTCGCGCCCGTCTCCCATACCTCGAGCGTGACCGGCTCGCACAAGATCAACGTGCTCATCGCCTCGCAGCTCACCACGTTCTGTGTGCCGAAGATCTCCAGCATCTATTTCTTCGCGCCCGGCGCGCACACCGAAGGCGACGGCTATCTGTATCAGAACCGCCAGCTCTACGACGTCTTCACCTTCCCGAACGGAAAAGACAACCAGATCGACAGCGTGTACGTGGATACGGACACCGCCGAATACGGCGCATGAGCGGAGAGGAGCGGCAAATGACTCTCGTGGAAAAAGGAAACGTCATCCTCCGCGTGCCAG
>CAUULH010000032.1:0-10060 GCA_963545875.1 uncultured Ethanoligenens sp. | reverse complement strand
AGCCGCCGCGTTCCCAACAGAAAAAAGCCGGCAACGGCGAGCAGGATGCAGGCATGCCAGCTCTTATCCAGAAACGCGAGTGAAAAGCAAAAGCCTGAGACCCAGAGCCACTTTGGCTGTTTTCGCACGGAGAACAAGGCGAGAACGCATAGCGTGCAGAGAAAACCGAACAGCGCGTCGGCGTCGCCGTTTCGGCCGTAGTGAAAAAAATAGAGAAGGTTCTCGCACGAGAGCAGAGCCGTGGCCGTCAGGCAGGCTGCGCGGCCGCTGTGCTTTAAGAGGAACCAGGCGACGGCGGCCACGGTCAGGAACATCGCGAGCGCCGAATAGAACCGAAGGGCCACCACCGTTGTTCCGAAAATACGAAAATCCAGCATGATGGCCCAGAAGCTCAGCGGCGGCTTCAAATTCCAGTAATCCGGCGCATAGCGGTACAGATTGACGACGGCGCTGCCCGTGCGCATCATCTCATAGGCGTTGACGCCGTGGCGCGCTTCGTCCCAGTCGTTCACGCCCGCCGCGCCAAGCCTTCCGAACGCCGAAAACGCCGCGACCGCCAAGAAAAACACCAGAGCCGCCCGGAAAAGGCGGTCCCGCAGGCGCTTTGTTCTTTGCAGGCCGTGCACCGCCTTCAGCGTGAACCGCAGAGGATTCACAGCCGGAACTGAGGCAGCCACAGCCCCGCTTCCGTTCTGAACGCTTCTTCTGAATCGGAGGCGTGGATCAGGTTGCGCACCAGCCGATGCTCGGGCACCGAGATCTGATAGCAGTCGCCGAGACCCAGATCGCCGCGGATGGTTCCTTTGTCCGCCTTGGCCGGCTGCGTGGCGCCCACGATCCTGCGCACGTCCTCGATGACCGTGTCATGCCCTTCCAAAATGGCCGGGATGATCGGCCGGCCTTCGAACATGTCCAAGGTCTGCCGTTTGAACTCCGGACCGTATTTTTGGATATGCTCGGCATAATGCCGGCAGATCTTTTCAGCGGTGACCGTCTGATAATCAAAAACGCGCGCCTTGATGCCCGCATGGGAAAAATAGGCCATCACCTGGTAGACGAGGCCACGCTTCAATGTATCCGGTTTTAAAAAGATAAAGGTAAAACTGCTCATGTATGCACACTCCTGAAAATCATGTACCGCTGCTCAGATCGCCCGCCGCTTTTGTATTTCCGGCATTTCCGGCCGTTTTGACGTTGGCGAGATGTTCGGCATAGGTCTTGGCAAAATAATATTTTCCGCTGACATCGCTGACAAAATAAAAATACGATGTGTTCGACGGGTCCAGCGCCGCGTCGATGGCCTCGATCCCCGGATTGCAGATCGGCCCGGGCGGAAGCCCCTCATAGCGATACGTATTGTACCGGGAATCGAGCGACAGATCCGACGAATGAAGCGTGCCGGACGTATCGCCGACTGTTTCCTTCGCGTAAAGGACCGTAGCGTCGGATTGAAGCAGCTTTTTACCGTTCACACCGGTGTTCAGCCGGTTGTAAAAAACGGATGCGACGTCTGCCATCACGCTTTCTTCGGAAGCCTCTTTTTGAATGACGGAGGCAAGCGTTACGGTCTGATCCACCGTCAGGCCCTTCTGCTTGGCTTTCGTCACCATAGCGGAAGTAAACTTAGAAGAAAAGTTCGAAAACATTTTCTGTGCCACCGCTTTGGCGGAAGAATGTTTGTGAAGCGTATACGTATCCGGGAAAAGATAGCCTTCGTACCGCGTATAGCGCCCCGTGCTGTTCGGGATCTGGCTGCCGAGCGGAAAATCGAATCCGCCTTTGTTCAGCGCACTGAGACAATCCTGCTTGGAGCACACGCCGTCCGCTTGAAGACCAGAGGCGATCTCAGAAAGCGTGGTGCCCTCCGTTATGGTAAACTTGACATTGTTCTTGTTCTTGGCCGGGTCGGTCAAGACGGAGACGATGCCGTCGTATCCCATCGTCGGGTTGACGGTGTAGATCCCGGACTGAAAGCCGGAGACTTTGTTCTGCCTGACAAAAAGGCGGAAAGACATTGGGTGGACGATCACGCCGTTCTTTTGCAGAACGCCCGCGATGACTGAGGACGTCGCACCGTCCGGGATCGTGACGTTTATATTTTTATCCGGTCTGCCAAGGCCGTAGCGGTCGGTGAAAAGAGAGATCAGAAATACCGCGAGCACGATGGACACGGCCAAAATGATCCCGCCGCGCAAAAGCCGGAAGAGCAGTCGCTTTTTACGCGGCGCCTCCGTTTTTTCCGGCGTGTCTTCTTTTGCCGGTTCTTCTTTCTGCTCAGGCTTGTCCGCTTCTTTTTCTTTTACGGCCTCCGCCGCGTTCTCCCCGGCGGAATCGGACGGCGTATGCCGATCAAAAGGCTCATCTTTGGGGTCATCTTTTTGCTTCGACACGCTGCATCTTCCTTTATCCAGATTTCACCGGCAGGTTCACGTCACGGCTCGGCGGACATACACTGTATCAGCACGATACTGGAGGTGAATACGATGATGAAACTGCTCGGCGACGAGCGGAATACCGGGTGGATCCTTCTGCTCGTCCTTTTTTTGATCTTTTTTGCCGGAAACAGGCATAAAGACTGCAGACCCAGAGACTGCGGCTGCTGACATAGAAAGCGCGCGGCCCGCGTCATCCATAAAAAAGCCCCTTTGAGGGGCTTTTTTCTTTTCCGCTTTAAATTATACCTTTCGCCGCGCATATTGGCAAGGTCTTTCCGTTTTTACCTCATTATTCAGGCTTATTTATCCAGCGCGCACTTTCGTCCGTCACGACGAGCGGAACGCGCCGGTCCGTGGGCTCCGCCGGGAGAAGTTCTTCCGAAAAAAGCGGAGAAAAGCAAAGGCCGACCGCCTTGCCGGAAAAATCCGCTAAGAAGCGGTCGTAGTAGCCGCCGCCGTAACCGATGCGCGCGCCGGAAGCATCGAATGAAAGCCCCGGCACCAAACAGAGAGAAGAGGGGTTCGGAGAAGCCGGCCTGTCGCACGGCGGTTCCGGAATGCCGTATTTGCCCGGCTTCAGCTCATCCAGAGAGCCGATCTCATAAAAAGTCATCCGCTTGCCTTCACAGCGCGGCACGGCTGCCCGCTTGCCCATACGCAAAGTTTCCGCCAGCAGACCGCGGGTATCGACTTCATCGCCGAACGAGACGTAACAAAGCAGCAGACCGGACGACTGCCAGACGGTAAGCTTTTGCACCTGCGCGGCGATGGCCGCGCTCATCCGCGCACGGCGGCCCGCTCCCAGAGAAGCACGCCGCTCTTTCAGCAGGCGGCGCAGGGCTTTTTTCTTTTCGACCGGGTCCTCCATCAGCGCACCTGCATTCCGGCCTTGATCTGTTCGGCCAAGTCTTTCCCTTTTAAACGGGCAACGATCGCAAGGGCGAACGGAATGGCCGCTCCCGGGCCGTTTCCGGTGATGAAGCGCCCATCCACGCAAACGGACGTATGCTCCACCACAGCGCCTCTCAGTTCCGGCTCATAGCCCGGATAGCAGACGGCATGCCTGCCCTGGAGCAGGCCCTTGTGGCCTAAGATCGAGGGCGCGGCACAGATGGCCGCGATCCACAGCCCTTTTTTCGCCGCATGATCGATGATGAGCTGGACCGCGCCGCTCGCTTCCAGGTTCGGCGTCCCCGGCCCGCCCGGCAGAACGACCATCTCCAGCGTCTTTGGATCGACCTGCTCGTCCGTCATATCCGCCGTAACGGTGACGCCGTGCGCGCCGCGCACCTGCGTTCCGCCTACGCCGGCCGTCTGGACCGCAAGGCCCGCGCGGCGCAGGATATCCACCGTTGCCAGCGCCTCGATCTCCTCAAAACCTTCCGCCAAAAACAGAGCGATCAATGTAGATTCCTCCCTTGAAAAACAGAACGGCAAAGAAACCGTTTCAATCCAGCATCAAATTAAAATACGGCCGCGAAGCGATGAACGCGCCGATGTCGAGATCCGCGGACGCCGGGCGGAGCATCCCGCCGTCTGATGAGGAAAGGCCGTCCCACGGCAGGCAGAATTCCGCCGCTTTCCCGCCGTAGCGCCGACAGAGCGCTGACGCCAGCGCTTCAAGCGGCCACGGGCCGGGTACCGCTTCTTTGCAGAGCACGTTTTCTCCATTGGCTTTGGCCAAGCAATAGCCGCCCGGAAAAGCCAGACAGTCGCCGCCCTCCTGCTTCCATTCCCGCAGGGCAAAATCGAACAGCTCGGCATCCCACAGCACGCTGACGGGAAAAGTTTCTTCTCTCTGCCGAAAGACCGTCTCGGCATCCGCTTTTTTCAGCGGAGGTGTTTTTTCTTCCGGCTCAGCGGCAAAAAAGCGGTGTGTGATGTGAAAAGCCGTCTGGTAGCCCAGCCTGCCGTAATACCGGTACAGCTTTTCATTCGCCGGCTTCAGACAGGTGAAAAGAAGCCCTTTTTCCACGGCCTGCCGATGCGCGAAATCGAGCAGGGCCGCCATCCGGCCTCCGCGGCGGAAAGCCGGCAGAGTCGCCGCGGCATACACATACTGCGCGCCCCGCTCTCCGCCCTGAAAAAAAGCTCGCATCGGCAGCAAAAAGAGCATGGAAACGATTCTCCCGCCCTCGCGGTCGATCAGGCACCGGCCGAGAGGCAGGTGCTCTTTCAAAAAAAAGCGGATAAACCCGTCCTCGTCTCCAAAGCAGACTTTCCAGATCTCTTTGACAGGTTTCATATCCCGCGGCCCGGCTATTTCGATCAAAGCGTTTCCCCCTCTTTGAGCGTCGCCGTGTATTTCGTCAGGAGCATGGACGGATGATAGGAGAGTTTGGCCTTGCGAAGTCCCTCGTCTCCCACATCCTCCTCCCGGTTGACAAACGTGTAATCTGTGCAGGAAGCGGCTAAAAATTCGCGGTTGATAGCGGCATAAGCGCCCTCCACGTCCGCGAACGCCTTTTCGATATGGAGCCCGAACGTATCGGCGCAGATCGGCTCACCGATGGTGAACGCGACCGGTCTTCCCTCCTGCCTGAGCAGGCCGCCGGAGAATCCCAGCTCGGGAAAATGGGCAAACGCTTCTTTGACGGCTTTCTGCTCCCACTGGAGCCCGGACGAATGGGCGGCGTCATTTTGCGCGAACCACTCTTCGCCCATCGCCTCGCATTCGGCCATGTTCTCAGCGGAGATCGGCTCGTAGGCCCAGTCTTTCCGCTTGAACCTCGCCACGTGATTGCGCTTGCCGTGATATTTCCGGCCCGAAAGCTGAATGAGATCATCCACCTTGTAAACGTAATCGGAAAGGGCGCGTTCTTCGTGAAAATCGAATTTCTCCGGAAAAAGCGCTTCGAGGTGCGCTTTCATCGGCTCCGTCACACCGGCAAGCGTGAACGGGACACGGGCATCCGGCTCTTGCGAAAGTGCCCGCAGAGCCGCCTGCTTGTCCCCATCACCCAGCGGGTAAAGGTATCTCGCCCGGCCGCCCGGCTCGTCGTCGAACGCGATGAGCGGCATCGCGTCCCAATACGCGATGCGCGTCCGGTAAAACGCGCGCCAGATGTAAAGGTTACCGAAACAGTAGTCGTCCGACCGGCTGAGACAGCCACCGGTCCGAAAGGCCGCGTCGATAAAAGGTTTGTCCTCCAGTTTCGGGACATGAAAGTCCAGCATAAAGATCCTCCAGATCCGGATATCTCGGCCCGCTCAATCGTTTTCAGCCCGGCGGATAACGGCCGAGGCGGAACGCAGGCAGTCGCGCAGGCGGTCGTTGGCGATCATCTTTTCCACCTTGGCCCCGCGCAAAGCTTCTCGGGAAAAATCACGGCAGTCCGCCAAAAAGCGGCGGCAGACTTCTTCGTAATCCGGCGAGCCGAGGTGCTCCTCACGCCGGATCATCCGCTTTAAGCGCAGGCCGTCGTCCACCTTCAGATACAGCGGCACGACGGCTTCTTCTCCGAAACGGGCCCGCAGGCCCGCCAGCGCGGCCGGCGCGGCGATCATCAAAAACGACGCTCCCGAAAGATCGATCGAGCCGTCGTCCACCGTGGCGTACCGCCACAAGCCGCGCACCGTCTGATAGCCTCGCTCCTCGATGAGTTTCCCCGCGGCACGGAACGCGGAAAAGGTTTCTTCCGTCACAAAATGATAAGCCACACCTTCCTGCTCGCCGTCCCGCCTGGGCCGCGTCGTATAGCCGACGACCGGGCGAAGGCCGAGCGGCATGGCCATCAGGGCATGAAAGACCGTGTCTTTTCCCGCGCCGCTCTTGCCGAGCAGGCAGAAGAGTTTTCCGCTCATGGGTGGGCTTCCCGCTTGACGGCTTTCGCATGGGCCCGCACTTCATCCGCCCGCCCGCAGCACATCTTGCCTTCCGGGCAGGGCCCGGCGGCACAGCCAGGCCCTGCGGCGGCAAAAAGATGAGGCGCCGCGCCCACGCAGAGTTTCAGCATCTCCCACGCCACCGCGCGGATCTCCCACTGCGCCCGCTCACAGCAGCGCAGGCGGAAGAAGTGCAGCAGGCTCCGCGCGTTCATCGTAAAGATCATTTTGGTCTCGCATGCGTTCGGCAGAACGAACCGCGCGTCTTCGATAGCGGCCTTTTCGGCCTTGAAAGCGGCGGCTTTTTCCGTCATGCCCTGCGCAAGGAAAGCCCGCAGATGGCGTTCTTTCAGCGCGTCGGCCAGACGTGTGTAGTGTTCCTGCGCTTCGGCCATGGCCTGGCAGAATTCTTTTTTGGCCCCCTCGTCCTTTTCGATCTCCGGCGGAATGACATAAGAAAACGCGCCTTCTTTTACATACCGCTGGCTCTGCACACTGAAAGAAGCGATGCGGTGCCGCGTGATCTGCGCGAGCAGAGAACGGGAAACGCCCTCCAAGCCGAAGGTGAACGAGGCGTGCTCGATGACGCTTTCGTGCCCGAGGCTCGCCACCATCTCCACATAAGAAGCCGTTTTCTCCTCGTCGAGCCCATCCAAGAGACGCTCGACCGAGCTCGGCGAATAACAGATCTTGGCCGCCGCCGCCGCGATCTTTTCCGGCATCGGCGTATAGGCCAGCAACTCCACTTTCATCCTGTACGGTTTCCTTTCTTTAACGAGGCTTTTCCGGCCCGGACGGCGCGGAGCAGATAGCGCGGCAGCTTCATCATGCGTTTAAAGCGCCACGGCTGTTTGAGCAGACGATAGAACCATTCGAGATTCAGCCGGATAAAAAAGGCCGGCGCGCGTTTGGCTACGCCCGCGAAGATATCGAGCCCGCCGCCGATCCCCAGCATCAGGCGCGCCCGCATGGCCGCCCGGTTCTCGTACATGAAGATCTCCTGCCGAGGCGATCCAAGCGCGACGAAAACGGTATCCGCTTCCGAAGCGTTCGCCGCCTCCACGGCTTCTTTATCCTGTTTGAAATAGCCGTCGCGCACGCCCGCAATGTGAAGACCAGGATATTTCGTGCGCAGGTTCTCAGCGGCCTTTTCCGCCACGCCGGGCTTGGCCCCCAAGAGAAAAAGCGAGCGCCCGGCTGCCGCCAGCTCCGGCAGCAGCGCCTCGGCGAGATCTACGCCGCCCACGCGCTCGGTAAGCGGAGTGCCGAGAAGTTTTGCCGCCATGATAACTCCGATGCCGTCCGGCACGACGTAATCCGCCCCGGTCACCGCGCGAGCGAGCCGCGTGTTTTCCAAGCAGGTCTCCGAGATCTCCGGGTTCGGCGTTACGACATAAGCCGAGCCGCCTGCCCGCTCCAAAGCCAAAACGTCCCGCACGGCTTCTCCGAGTGTGACATTCTCATAATCGATCCCAAGTATGTTGATCCTGGACATCCGGTCCCTCCGCGCCGTTTTTCCCTGCGGCGGCTTTGTTTTTTCTTCATTATACCAGCCGGCCGCCCCTCGGGCAAGACGTCATTGCGTTTCCCTCTGCGCCAGAGCGGCGCGCGAACGCAGGCCGGCCAGGTAAGCAATGAGACCCATCGGCAGCAGAACGGCATACTGCACCAGATGCAGAAAGAGCGCGATTGGAACGGCGGCCGGCTCCGCCACATGGAAAAAGCGGAGGGAAAGGACGACCGCGTATTCAAAAAGGCCCAAACCGCCGGGACTTGACGGGATGAAAAGGATGAGGTTCGACGTGGCAAAAACGGCAAACGCCAACGCCATCGCCTGCCCATTCAGATATGAAAACGCCATCAGCCCGGCCCAATTCGAGAGCAGGATAAGGACCCACGAGCAAAATACCCAGCCGAGCATCCGCATGAAAGCGGGAGTGAGATAGCGTTTGACCCATCGGCGGACCTGACGAAACAAAAGATAGGCGACGGTAAAAACGGCGGCCGCGCCCGCCAGCACCAGCCCGGCCACGGTGAGCGTGTGCACGGTGAGCGGGTGCATGTTGCCCGCCGTAAGGGGAATAGCGAGCACGGAAAGCAGCAGGATGACGACGAAATCGACGGCGGCCGGCTCCGCTAAAAGGCGTGTGCGGTGCGGCATACTGTACCGTTTGGGAAAAAAGGCGAAACGGAAGCCTTCTCCCAATTTGAGCGGAAGCAGCATATTGGCCATATTGCCCACGAGCACGATACGGGCGGCCTGCCCGAACGTCAGCCGCCGGTCGATGCCGAACGGATAAACGAAGATCCGCATGAACTGCCCGGCGCTGAAGAGCGCCGCGGACAATACAAAAAACCACCAGTCGATGTGTACGGAAAAGATCCGCATCGGGTTCAGGCCGCCGAGCGCACTCGCCGCCAGATAGATCATGACGGCGCTTACTGCCGCCCCGATCAGGATCTTGATTTTGAATCGATTCTTCATGTTTCGCCTTTCCCGCAAGGGTTTGCCATTGACTTCTTTTTTCTATTTTAAGTGCGGAAACAGGCGCTATTCCTGTTTTTTCTCTGCTAAATGGTGGAAAAGAGGTCTGCCGCAGCTCCGCGGGATATCCTGTTTAATAATGCAGCGTATTTACGCTTACGTTTTCCATGACATCGAGATAGATCTTTGCTTCGCGCTTGGCGCCCTCAATGTCATGGTTGAGATAATTGCCGCACTCGTTGTGCGCCGCGCCGGGGATATCGCCGCTAAAGCCGATAATGAATCGGAGCGCATTCCGCGTGAGTTCGATGGCTTTTTCATGCGGCAGACCGCGCGTGAGGAAATAAAACCCCGTGCGGCAGCCCATCGGCCCAAAATAGATGACGTGCTCCGCTTCCGGTGTGTTGCGCACATAGGTAGCGAAAAGATGCTCGATGGTATGCAAGGCGGCATTGTCGAGATAATCGCCCGCGTTCGGCACTTTGAACCGCAGATCGTAGGTGACGATGTCTCCGTCTATCCGCGAGATATACATGCCTTTTTTCAGCGTGTCGTGATTCACTTGAAAACTTTTGATTCTTTCCATAAAAATACCCTTCTTTTTGAACATAGCCCGCATCAACGCAGATAAAGCGTCGTGATGCCGGGATTGAGAGACAATACTTTGCTCTGGATACGGTGGTGTTTGAGCTGTGTGCGGACCATATCCCGCAGCACGGTGCCGGACGAATAGCCGTGGATCACCACGACTTCTTTCACGTTTCCGTTCGCCTTGCTGAGAAAGCGTTCGAGAAAACGCTTGGCCTCATCCCGATGCATATGGTGGATATCGATCTCCACGCACCGGCTGCTTACATACCGGACCACAAGCCACCGCCCCATTCGACCGCGGGCCCCGTTTTCCGCGGGCCGCGTTTTCTCCCCTATTGTACCATAATTTTTTAAAGATTTCTCTGGGTTTCCCGGCAAAATTGCAGTATAATACAGAAAAGAGCTTTCGGAAAAAATCACGCGCCGTTTGCGGCGCAGAAGAAGAAGGGGAAAATATGCAGAAAACATCGGGCGGATCTTCTGAGGAACAGACGCATTTCTTTATCCGGCTGGTCGCGGTCATCGGCATCATCTTTGCGCTGATGTTTGCCATCGTGTGGACGATCTTTTATCTCTCCCGGAAGTGTGAGCGCTTGCATTTTGCCTATACCCAGGCAAAACACGGGCTTAAAAAGAAAGACGTCCTCGACATCGATCCGGATGGATCGGAGGACGTGGCCTTCGCTGAAAACGAAGCAACAGATGAAAAAGACGATGGATCCGG
>CAUULH010000031.1:0-10103 GCA_963545875.1 uncultured Ethanoligenens sp. | reverse complement strand
CGAGCTGCGCATGATCGACACCTACTGGAGCGACCACTGCCGCCACACGACGTTCCGCACGGAGCTCGACCAGGTGGATATCGACTCGCCCTACATTCTCAAGACCTATCAGAAATATCTGAAATGCCGCAAAGAGCTCTATAAAGACCGCACGAAGCCCGTCACGCTGATGGACCTCGCCACGATGGGCGCGCGCAAGCTGAAAGCCGACGGCGCGCTGCCCGACCTCGATGTTTCAGAAGAGATCAACGCCTGCTCGGTCAAGATCAAAGCGGATGTGGACGGCAAAGATGAAGACTGGCTGCTGATGTTCAAGAACGAGACGCACAACCACCCGACGGAGATCGAGCCGTTCGGCGGCGCGGCCACCTGCCTCGGCGGCGCCATCCGCGACCCGCTCTCCGGGCGCGCCTATGTCTATCAGGCCATGCGCGTGACCGGTGCGGCCGACCCGCGCACGCCGATCGCCGAGACTTTGCCCGGCAAGCTGCCCCAGCGCAAGATCACGCAGGGTGCCGCCGCCGGATACAGCTCTTACGGCAACCAGATCGGCCTCGCCACCGGGCAGGTGAGCGAGATGTACCATCCAGGCTATGTGGCCAAGCGGCTCGAGACCGGCGCGGTCGTCGCGGCCGCGCCCGCTTCCAACGTCATCCGCAAGCGGCCGGAGCCGGGCGACACGGTCATTCTGCTCGGCGGGCGCACGGGCCGCGACGGCATGGGCGGCGCCACCGGCTCCTCGAAATCGCACGACGAACAGTCGCTCGCCACCTGCGGCGCCGAAGTGCAGAAGGGCAATCCGCCGGAAGAACGCAAGATCCAGCGCCTTTTCCGCGACCCGGCCGTCACGCGCCTCATCAAGCGGTGCAACGACTTCGGTGCGGGCGGCGTTTCCGTCGCCATCGGTGAGCTGGCCGACGGGCTCGACATCGACCTCAACGCCGTGCCGCGCAAATATGAAGGGCTCGACGGCACGGAGCTTGCCATTTCCGAATCGCAGGAGCGCATGGCCGTCGTCGTCGCGCCGGAAGACGCGGAGACCTTCATCGCCAAAGCCGCCGCGGAGAATCTGGAAGCGACCGTCGTGGCCCATGTAACGGAGGAAGCACGCCTGCGCATGCACTGGAACGGCGCCTGCGTCGTGGATATCTCGCGGGACTTCCTCGATTCCAACGGCGCTTCCAAACACATCTCCGCCAAAGTGGGCGCGCCGCAGACCGAAGGACTTTACACCGCGCCGCAGACCAGAGACCTCTACCGGCATTGGAAAGATCTGCTCTCCGATCTCAACATCTGCTGCCAAAAAGGCTTAGGCGACCGGTTCGATTCCACCATCGGCGCCGCGACGGTCCTCCTGCCCTACGGCGGCGCGCGCCAGCTCACCCCGGCGCAGGCGATGGCGGCCAAGCTGCCCATAATGAACGGAAGCACCTCGACCTGCTCGCTGATGGCCTGGGGCGCAGACCCGTATCTGGCCGAAAAAAGTCCTTATCACGCCGGCGCGCTCGCCGTGGTGGAATCCGCCGCGCGCGTGATCGCGGAAGGCGGGAGCCTCGACCATATGTGGCTCTCGTTTCAGGAGTTCTTCGAGCACCTGCGGGACGACCCGGAGCGCTGGGGCAGGCCGCTCGCGGCCCTGCTCGGCGCGTTCGAGGCCCAGCTCGGGCTCGGGCTCGCGGCCATCGGCGGCAAGGATTCGATGTCCGGCTCGTTCGAAAAGCTGGACGTGCCGCCCACCATCATCTCGTTCGCTTGCGGCGTGTCGAGCGCCCAGCGGGTGATCTCACCGGAATTCAAGACGCCGGGCGACAAGCTCGTGCTCTTCCGGCCCAAATACGACCGCAACGGCATGCCGCTCTTTCACGACGTGCGCCGCCTGTTTGAAAAGATCGAAAAGCTCATCGTCTCGCACAAGGCCCGCGCCGTCTGGGCGCTCTCCCGCGGCGGCGTGGCCGAGGGCATCAGCAAGATGGCGTTCGGCAACCGCATTGGCTTTTCGTCTTCCAAGAGTTTGAAAGAGGAACTGCTGTTCGACCCGTGCTACGGCGGTTTCCTCGTCGAGACCGAGGCGCATACACTCATCGGCGGCGAAACGCTCGGCTCGCTCATCGAACAGCCGCTCATCAAGATCGGGCCGATGTCGCTGACGCTCGACGACCTCGAAAAGACCTGGCGCGCGCCGCTTGAAAGCGTCTTTCCCACCAAAGCCAGATCTGTGCAGGATGTACCCCGCACGTATGAATACACCGTTCACGCCAAAAAACGCCCGGCCGCGCGCGTCGCGTCGCCGCGCGTGCTGATCCCGGTGTTCCCCGGCACCAACTGCGAATACGACGCCGCGCGCAAATTCACCGAGGCCGGCGCTGTATGCGAAACGTTCATCATCCGCAATTTTTCCGCAAAAGACATCGCGGAATCCGCCGAAGCGTTTGAAAAAGCCATACGGAACAGCCAGATCATCATGATCCCCGGCGGGTTCTCCGGCGGCGACGAACCGGACGGCTCCGGCAAATTCATCACGGCGTTCTTCCGCAACCCGCGCGTGAAAGAGGCCGTGACCGACCTGCTCAATCAGCGCGACGGCCTGATGCTCGGCATCTGCAACGGCTTTCAGGCGCTCATCAAGCTGGGGCTCGTGCCTTACGGCGAGATCCGCGACATGGATGAGAACTGCCCGACGCTTACGTTCAATACCATCGGGCGGCATCAGGCCACGATGGTGCGCACGCGCGTCTCGTCCGTCCATTCGCCGTGGATGGCTTACTGCAACCCGGGCGACGTTTACACCATCCCGGTCTCGCACGGCGAGGGCCGTTTTGTCGCTCCGGAAGAGCTGCTGAAAAGCATGGCGGACAACGGGCAGATCGCCACACAGTATGTCGATTACTACGGGCATCCGTCGAACCACATCGAGTTCAACCCGAACGGCTCCATCGACGCCATCGAAGGCATTTTTTCACCGGACGGCCGCGTTTTCGGCAAAATGGGCCACAGCGAGCGCTGCGGCAAATACGTCTGCAAAAACATCGACGGCATGAAAGATCAGCCCATCTTCCGCGCCGGCGTGGATTATTTCGTCCTGTAAATACCCTGCGGCAAAAAAGCGGAGACAAGTCCTTTTTGAGGATCTGTCTCCGCTTTTAATTGTTTCTCAAACGATGTACGGCGTGGCGGAAGGCTTTTTCCGCAGAAGGCCGCGCAGGATCGTGAGGCCCCGAATGAGCTCGCTCTGATTTTTCGGCGATGCCGTGGCGATGCGCACCGCGGCCGGCACCGGCTGGCTGCCGACGGCAAACCGCTCGGCACAATAGATCTGCACACCGGCCGCTCTCGCGCAAAACTCGAATTCCTTGCCGGTCCAGCCCGGCGGCAGCAAAAGCCAGCGGAAATAATCCCTTTTATTGCCCCGGAGCTCAAGACCCGCGAGGATCTCGTTCGCCAGACGGTTGCGCGCTTCCGCCTCCCGCCTTTTGGCCGCCATGATCTCATCCGCCAGCCCGCTTTCGATCAGGTCGGCCACGATCTCCACATTGAAGTGGGACGTGCTCAGATTGAGATTGTAGATTCCGCGGTCGACGGCACCGCGGAACTGAGGAGCCACCGCCATAAAAGCGACGCGGAGACCCGCGCTCAGCGATTTCGACGTACAGTGGATATAGATGCTCTGCTCCGGCACGAAACCGGAGACCGGGGCCAGCCCTGAATTCTGAAGGAACGAATAGGTATCGTCCTCCATCAGGATCAGACGGCAGTCTTTCACGATCTCCGCGATCTCCCGCCTGCGGCCGAGCGGCATCGTGCAGGTGGTGGGATTCTGGCACTCCGGAATAAGGTACAGCCCTTTGAGATTCTCGTTCCGGCAGGCCTTGCGGAGCATGTCCGGTCTCATGCCCTGCTCGTCCATCTCCACCGGCACCAGACGCACGCCGAACATTCCGGCCAGATGCTTATAGCCGGTATAGGTGAGCGCATCCGTGCCGATCTTATCTCCGGGCTTGAACAGCGAAAACATCGTGACCGCCAGCGCGTTCTGGGCACCGGAGGCCACCGTGATCTGCTCCGGCCCGACTTTCATGCGGAACCGCCCCAGCCACTCGCTCCCCACCTCACGGTGGGATTTTTTCAGGTGCGGCTCGTCATATTCCAGATATTTTCCGATCGTGATATGCTGTACCGTCTGCCGGATCGATTCCACCACCAGCCGGTTCTGACTGTAAAGCGGATAGATGGTGCCCATCTCGATGAGGCCCTCGTCAGGCTCGCCTTCACGCGTATCCGCCGTGACGCTCGCATCGGAAGAAACGAACGTGCCCTGCCCCACGGCCGCGTAAAGAAGCCCTTTCTGCTCGCACAGGCGGAACGCTTTCGTCACCGTGGAAAGGTTGATATGCAGAAAATCGGCCAGACGCCTCTGCGGCGGCAGTTTGTCGCCCGGCTTCAGCTTTCCGGAGCGGATGTCGCGCTCAAGCGCGTCTGCGATAGCCAGATAGACCGGCCGGCCGGCCGGAGAAAGCTCAGGCCGCCACGTCAGATCATCTGAAAACGATGCGGGCATCCATACTCCCTCCTTTTGTTTGTCATACAATTATTTTATTGACACCATACAATTTTCTTATTATAATAAATTGTATGCTAATTATTATTGAGAAAAGGATGGGATCTCCATGCAGACCAAAAACAAAAAGCTGCGGCTGTACGCGCTCACAGCCGTCCTGATGGCCCTGATCTTCGTTTTCACAGCCTTCTTACAGCTGCCGCTGCCCTCCGGCACAGGCTATATCCATTTCGGAGATGTCGTGCTCTATGTGGCGGCGGCATTGCTCCCCACGCCATACGCCATCGCGGCGGCGAGCGTCGGGGAAGCGATGTCGGACGTCCTCACCGGATATCCGATCTTCGCGCCCGCCACTCTGGTCATCAAAGCTGTCATGGTGCTCCTGATTACCTGCCGTCGGGATCAGTTCGTCTGCACGCACAATGTCATCGGCGCGTTCACGGGCGGATTCATCGGGGTGTGGGGCTACTTTTTCTATGAGGCGTTTCTCTACCACAGCCTGGCCTCGCCGCTCATCGCCATCCCGATGGAACTTTTGAAATGCTCCCTCGACGCGGGCATCTTCCTGATCATCGGGCGGACATTCGACCGCATGCGCCTGAAAAACCGTCTGGCGCTCCAGAGCCGGTAAAAAGCGCGCCGTCTTTCAGGACTGATAGGTGATGATCGTGGCCAAGACCATGGACAGCACGACGACCGCGCAAAGAACGATGAGGGCGATCCGCTTCCAATCCACTTTTTTCTTTCGATCCATTTCTCTGCTCCCGTCTGACATCTGCCGACCGGGCAGGCTGAATGATTTGAATGCAGAAACTCCTTTTATTATACGCTTAGCCGAATGTCGAAATCAAGAGCACACAATCTGGGCGGCTGTCTGCTCTTATTCAGCTCCCGGCGCTCTCATACGCGCGGATGCCCCGGCACCAGACCGTGTAAGCAATCGCCATCATCACGACGGCGATAAGCGCGGTGCCGCCGATATTGAAAAGCGGGTCGGTGCCCCGGAGAAAATAGCTGGCGGGAAAATAGGCCGTGAAGGCGAACGGCACGATATAGCTGATGAAGATGCGGACCGCGCGGTTGTAGATCGTGACCGGATACTTGGCCGCGTCGTTGAGCATATAGAACATATACATCAGCTGTCCGCTCATCTTGATCCAGAACGACAGCGCCGCGAAAAAGACTTTCAGCGCCGTATAGATGAGCGTGCCGAACACCACCGCTACGATAAAGAGGAAAACGTGCAGCAGATCGATCGTGAGGTGCAGGCCTGGCATCACCGAGCAGAGCAGGACCACGCCGAGCAGCAGCTCGCCGAACGCATCCACCTGGAACGTTTCCATCAGGACCTGCATCAGCGGATTGACGGGCCGGATGAGATAGCGGTCGAATTCCCCGTGTGCGATGGTACGAAAAGAAATCTCCCACAGGTTATCCGTCAGCAAATGGTCGAGCCCTTTCGGCAGGAGCGAAAAACCGTAAATGAACACGATCTGCGAGAAGCTCCAGCCCACCAGGCTGGGGATCTGGCTGAAAATGATCTTTAAAAACAAGATGTTGATGAGCTGCGCCATCAAAAAACCGATCATGCCGGTGAAGAAATCCGCTTTATACTCCATCATGCTTTTGAGTGTCTGGGCGGTAAACACCCGCGCCAGCCTGAAATATCTGCGCATCGTTTATCCCCCCTGCACCGTGAAATATTGTACCTAAAGCCGCCATTTCAGCCTGCTTAAAACAAAAAACGCCGCCGCCCAGAAAAGCTGGAGCAGCATGGTGAAAGCGATCTGCGCCGGCGCGTATTTGCCCATATAAATCATCACGGGCGTATAACTCATGGAGGCAAACGGCAGGATATTGAGCACCGTCTGCGCAACGTTCGGCATGAAAGAAAGCGGGATGAGCGCGCCGCTCAAAAAACTCACGATGATATTTTTGATCATGTTGAGCCCCCACATGTTTTTCAGAAAAAACGTGCAGAAGCCGAAGCACAGACAGAAATAGAACGAGAGCAGATAGCTCATGGTCACGCTGACGAGGTACAGCACGAAATGCACGGGGTCGAACATCACCGCGCCGGTCATGACGAACCGATAGATCTCCACACCGAGCACCATGGGCACAAACAGGATGGAATCGAGCGTAATGCTCGACCCCAGTTCATTGAACATACAGCTCAGGCCGTAATCCACCGGCTTGATCATGCGCATGGCAAAGCTGCCGTCTTTGATCTCCTGGCCCACCGTTTTGCTGACACCGCTGCCCGCGAGATAGCCGGTGAGGCAGGTGATAAAGATATAGACTACCATATCCTGCATCGTGAAGCCCATGAACGACGCGCTCTTCTGCGAGAGAAAGACGGCGTGCCAGATAAAGAACATCACGAAGCTCGAAAGGATATTGCCGAGAAAAAAAGCCGCAAAGTTGACGCGGTACATCATCGCTGCCTGCATCCCCGCGCGCAGAAAAGGCAGGTAGGTGCGCAGAAACTTTTTAAGCATGCGCTTCCTCCCCGCTCCGCGCGCTGTCCCGGTAGATACGCCGGATGATCTCCTCGATATCCGCGTCTTTCATGGACATATCGCTCACCCGCAGCTTGGAAAGGATATACGCCACCAGACCGCCAGCCGGGATTTTCTCCGTATTGAACTGGATATGGACGCCCGCTTCGTCCCGCGTTGCTTTGACATCGCTTTCCGGCGCGCCGAAACGACGGGCCAGCTGCCCGCTCTCCATCAGTTCAGGCGGCACATCGCCGTCCGGGACAAAAACGAACTCGCGGATCTGCCCATACCGTTGTTTCAGCGCGCGCAGACTGCCGTCGTAAGTCAGGCTTCCTTTATCGATCATCACGATATGCCGGCAAAGCTGTTCGATATCGCTCAGATCATGCGTGGTAAGGATGACCGTCGTATGCTCCGCCTGATTGATCTCCCGGATGGCCTTGCGGATGTTGTCCTTTACCACCACGTCCAGCCCGATGGTCGGCTCGTCGAGAAACAGCACTTTCGGGCTGTGCAGCAGCGAAGCCGCAATATCCGCCCGCATCCGCTGGCCCAGCGAGAGCGTGCGCACCGGGCTTTTGATAAACGTATGCAGATCCAGCACGTCGTCCAAAAAAGCCATTCGCCTTTTGAAGGCCGCGTCGTCTACCTCGTAGATCTCTTTGAGTACGCCGTAAGTCTCCACGAGCGGCAGATCCCACCAGAGCTGCGTGCGCTGGCCGAACACGACCCCGATCTCTTTGACGTACCGGCGGCGGTCTTCCTGCGGGATACGGCCGTTGATGCGGCAAAAGCCGGAAGTAGGCGTCAGAATGCCCGTCAGCATTTTGATCATGGTGGATTTGCCCGCGCCGTTCGGGCCGATGAACCCCAGGACTTCCCCTTCGTCCGCATGGAACGTCACATTATGCACCGCGTGCGTGACCACAGTCTGCGCGTGTAAAAGCGCCTTGACACTGCCAAGCAGCCCCGTTTGCTTGACGACTTTTTTGAAGTCCTTGGAAATCTGTTCGACCTGGATCATGCGTTTCCCCCACATCTCATATTCGAATACGTCCGAAACCGCGCCAAACCGTATAAACGTAACACGATCATACCACAAATGGCACGCGTTGAGAATCCGCATCATGCCGCAAACCCGCAAAAACCCAGCGGATCAGGCCGAAAGCCAGCGAATCCCTTTTGCGATACGTTCCGGAACGTGTATGAAATGATTGCCCGGATCGAGTTCAAAGACCGAATCGGCACCGAGTTCGCGCATGCATTTCTCCGCGCGGATCGTGCAGTCTTCCACGGCGGCAAGCCGTTTATTTCGGACTTTTTTCTCGCGGTCGCCCAAAGAAAAATAGACCTTTTCGGGAATCTTCACCGGGCGGTTCTCGGCCATGAAATCCAAGAAACCGTCGTACCACAGGGAGCCGGAGATGGAAGCCGCGCGGGCGAAAAGATCGGTGCGATACAACGCATAGACTGCGAAAAGGCCCGCAAGCGAATAGCCCGCGACGGAGCGAACGCTCGGTGAAAACCCGAGCGTTTTTTCGGCTTCCGGCACGATATGCTCTGTCAGCTTTTTTAAATAGGCGTCCGCTCCGCCGGAAAAATCGCCCTGACCGTGAAATACACCCGGAGCGGGCCATGGAGACAAGTCACGCGCCCAGTCCAAGTCATCGACCAGCACAAGGACACAGGGAACATCCATCATCTCTGCGGCGATTCTCTGCGTTTCTTTTTCTGTGACAAGGAGATACACGATCTGCCGGTTTTTCTCTTCACGCGGCGAGCGCGGCATTTTGAGGGTAAACAGTCTTAGCGGCATGATGAAAAATTCCTTTTCACGATTGAAAGCGGCGTTTTGTCTTTTCGGCGGGAGCGCACGAAAGAGTTTAAGCGCAAACTCTTTTCTTTTGCTTCCGCATCAGCAGATATCCGCCCGCCAAAAAGACAACGATACTGATCCATTGAGAAGTCGACAGGCCAAGCAGAACGCCTCGGACACCGTCTCCCCGGAAAAATTCCAAAATAAAACGTTCCACACTATAACACAGGAAATAAAGGCCGAGAATACGGCCGTCTGGTCTCGCCCTGCGGGAATAACAAAAAAGGACGGCGAACAGAACAAAATTGATGCCGGATTCCACCAGTTGGATAGGAAACAGAGAGATCCCTTTCGGCGCGACCGAGTCGGCCGAAAAATATACGCCCCACGGCGGAGACGCCGGCAGACCGTAGCAGCATCCCGCGCAGAAGCACCCGATCCGCCCGAACGCATGGATCAAAGGCACGGAAGGGATCAGCGACTCCAGCAGAGGAAAAAAGTCAAGATGAAATTGTTTCGCATAAAGAAAAGCGCCGAGCACACCGCCGAACACGCCGCCGTAAAAGACAAATCCGGCGGAAAACAGCTGGGAAATGAGCGTCCAGCTCAGCGCCGGCGGTTTTTTCAGGGCAAGCAGCTGCGGGATCGTCACGGCTAAAAACAAAATTTTCGCCCCGGCAAAAACACCGATGCCGACATAACAGCTGACATAACGGATATCCTGCCGCGCCACCGTTTTTTTAGACGGGAAACACAAGGCGACGATCAGCCCCAGCACGACACCGGTAAAGATCATAAGGCCATACATGGGGATCTTAACGTTCCAGAGCCAGACATATGGAAGCACCGAATTTCCTCTTTTCAAGAAAAAGCGGCGGCCTGCCATTCAACAGACTGCCGCAAGACGAGACAAATCCCGTTTGTTTACCTTTTTCTTCTGCCGATTTCAGAGAGATGAAGACGCCTGACTTCCCAACGAGGCTAAAGCACCCACGCAGGCAACACAGGCGACAAATGCGATGGCGCAGATGACGATTGCAATAATACTGAGGACGATACCTGCCGTCGCCGTACCTGACGGAGCCGTTTTTTTGGAGCTGATCCCCAAGATCAAGCCGATAATGCCTAAAATGATGCCGACAAAAGAAGCGACATTGAAAAACACAAAGATAACCGCTATGATGCCGAGGACCAATGAAGCCACTGCCTTGCCATCCGTTTTTCCTTG
>CAUULH010000030.1:0-10234 GCA_963545875.1 uncultured Ethanoligenens sp. | reverse complement strand
TTTTTTCGGTCAGCAGTATCGTTGCTGGCCGTTTTGTATGCTGCAAAACAAAAGCGACAACGCGAATGGGAAGCGATGCGTCCAGATCGGGACAGACGAAAAGCCGCCGTGAAGAAAACGCTTCACGGCGGCTGAAGATCAAATCCATATTGAACGAAATGCGCGTTACGAGGCTTCACCCACGGCGACCGGCGCCGGATGCCGGACTTCGATGGCAAGCGCGCCGTCCTTCAGGCCGATATGAATGATATCGCCATCCAGCACGCTGCCGCCGATGATCTTTCTGCCCACTTCCGTCTCTACGTATTTCTGCATATAGCGCTTGACAGGCCTCGCGCCGTAAGCAGGCGTATACGCCTGCTCCGCCATGAACTGTTTGGCCTCGTCGGTCACCTCGAGTTTCCAGCGATGGTCGTCCATGCGCTTTTGCAGAGCGGCCAGCGCAAGGCCGATGATCTGTACGATCTCTTCTTCACGCAGCGGCTTGAACATCACCGTTTCGTCGATGCGGTTGAGGAACTCCGGTTTGAAATGCGCGTGCAGTTCGGCTTCCACAGCCTTGCGCGCCTCGGGCGAGATGCTCCCGTCCGGCCCGATGCCGCTCAGCAGATATGGGCTGCCGAGGTTGGAGGTCATGATGACGACGGTATTTTTGAAATCGACCGTATGGCCCTGGCTGTCCGTCAGGCGGCCGTCGTCGAGCAGCTGGAGCAGGATATTGAACACATCCGGATGCGCCTTTTCGATCTCGTCGAACAGGATGACGCAATACGGTTTGCGGCGCACGGCCTCGGTGAGCTGGCCGCCCTCCTCGTAGCCGACATATCCCGGAGGCGCTCCGATGAGACGGGCCACGGCGAATTTCTCCATGTACTCGGACATATCGATGCGCACGACGTTGTCCTCGCTGTCGAACAGCGCTTCGGAAAGCGCCTTGGCGAGCTCCGTCTTGCCAACGCCCGTCGGTCCGAGGAAAAGAAACGAGCCGATGGGCTTCGTCGGATCTTTCAGGCCCGAGCGGGCGCGGATGACGGCGTCGCACACGGCTTCCACGGCCTCATCCTGCCCGATGACGCGCCGGTGCAGGGTATCGCTCAGATGAAGCAGTTTCTGCCGTTCGCCTTCCACCAGCCTTGTGACCGGGATGCCCGTCCACTTGGCGACGATAGCGGCGATCTCCTCCTCAGTCACTTCTTCTTTGAGCAGGCGCTCGCCGGAAGATTCCATTTTCTTTTTTTCGTCCTCAAGCTGTTTCTGCAGGCCCGGCAGTGTGCCGTTTTTCAGCACGGCCAGCTTTTCGAGGTCGTATTTCCGCTCGGCTTCCTCGATCTGGCGCTTCACGTCCTCGATCTGCTGCTTGATCTCTTTTTCGCGGGAAATTTCCTTCTTCTCCATCTCCCACTGGGCTTTCATGCGGTCGCCCTTTTCTTTTAAACCCGCCAGCTCTTTTTCCAGCGCGGCGAGGCGCGCCTGCGAAGCCGGGTCGTCCTCTTTTTTCAGCGCCTGGCGCTCGATCTCGAGCTGCATGACACGGCGGGAGATCTCGTCGAGGTCCGTCGGCATGCTGTCGATCTCCGTGCGGAGCATCGCGCCCGCCTCGTCCATCAGGTCGATGGCCTTATCCGGCAGGAAACGGTCGCTGATATACCGGTTGGAAAGCTCCGCACAGGCGATGAGCGCGCCGTCCGTAATGCGCACGCCGTGATGGATCTCAAATTTCTCCTTTAAGCCGCGCAGGATGGAGATCGTATCTTCCACCGACGGCTGATCGACCAGAATGGGCTGGAAACGGCGGGCCAGCGCCTTGTCTTTTTCGAGATACTTATGGTATTCGTCGAGTGTGGTAGCGCCGATGCAGTGCAGCTCGCCGCGCGCCAGCATCGGTTTGAGCAGGTTGCCGGCATCCATCGAGCCCTCGGCCTTGCCCGCGCCCACGATGTTATGGATCTCATCGATGAAGAGGATGATGCGCCCGTCCGATTTCTGCACTTCTTTCAGCACGGATTTCAGACGCTCCTCGAACTCGCCGCGGAATTTCGCGCCCGCGATGAGCGCGCCGAGATCCAGCGCGAAAATGGTCTTGTCTTTTAAGCCTTCCGGCACGTCGCCGCGCAGAATGCGCTGGGCAAGGCCCTCCACCACCGCCGTTTTGCCGACGCCCGGCTCGCCGATGAGCACGGGGGTGTTCTTGGTGCGGCGGGAGAGAATGCGGACGGCCCGGCGGATCTCATCATCCCGACCGATGACCGGGTCGAGCTTGCCCGAGCGGGCCATATCCACCAGGTCGCGACCGTATTTTTTGAGCGAATCATACGTCTGCTCCGGGTCCTGCGACTCGATACGCTGATTGCTCCGTACTTTGCGCAGGGCTTCCATGAATTTTTCGAGCGTGACGCCATAGCGGCGGAACACCGGCTCGGACGGCGAATCTTTCTCTTTTAACAACGCGATATAGAGATGTTCCACGCCGGTATACTCGTCTTTGAATTTTTTAGCTTCGTCCTGCGCGCGCAGGAGCAGGGCGCTGTACCGGCGGGTAAGATAGGCCTGATCCGCCCCGCTGCCGGAAACGCGCGGGATTTTTTCCACCAGCGCGTCCACCTCCGCCGCGTACTGCGGCAGGGCCACGCCCATGTAGCCGAGCAGCTTCGGGATAAGGCCGTCCTCCTGCTTCACCAGCGCCGCGTGCAGATGCTCGCCGTCCACCTGCTGGTTGCCCAGCCGGATGGCCAGCTCCTGCGACGCGGAGATCGCTTCCTGCGCCTTTGTCGTAAATTGATCCAGTGTCATCCTTTTTCCCTCCTCCAAGGCTCGCCTTTCGGGATCGCCTTTTTGTTCCTACGGCAACAGTATAGCACTATGGTCAAAGAAAGTCAAAGTTGAATTTATATTTTTTTATCGTTTCGGTGAAAAACAAAAAAGGCCGGAAAACATCGTTTCCGGCCTGCTCTTACTTTTTAATTGTGACCTTATGGAAGATCTTCTTGCCTTTTCGCAAAATGAATTCCCGCTCGAAATCGGCGGGCGAAAAAGCCCGGTCGAGCGCAGTGATCTTTTCTTCACCCACGCGCGCGCCGCCCTGACTGACGATGCGCTTAGCCTCGCCGCGCGACGGCGCCAGCCCGCAGCGCACCAGAAGTTCCGCGATGGTGATGCTTCCATCGTGGAAATCCGCCGCAGAAAGCACCGTTTCGGGCATGTCGCCGCCCGCGCTCCCGGCGCCGAAAAGCGCCCTTGCCGACGCCTGCGCCTTATCGGCCTCATCCTTGCCATGCACCATGCCGGTCACTTCATAGGCAAGGCGCTCTTTGGCCCGATTGAGGCCGCTGCCCTGCCATTCGGCCATCTCGCCGATCTCGTCGAGCGGGATGAACGTCAGCATCTTGAGCAGGCGGACGACGTTGCTGTCCTCCACGTTGCGCCAATACTGATAGAAATCGTACGGCGAGGTCTTGGCCGCGTCGAGCCAGACAGCGCCGCCCTGCGTCTTGCCCATCTTCTTGCCCTCACTGGTGGTGAGGAGCTGGAACGTCATGGCGCAGGCGTCTTTGCCCGCCTTGCGGCGGATGAGCTCGATGCCGCCGATCATGTTCGCCCACTGGTCGTCGCCGCCGAACTCCATCTGACAGCCGTATTCGGTGAAAAGATGGTAGAAATCGTAGCTCTGCATGAGCATATAATTGAATTCAAGAAACGAAAGGCCGCGCTCGAGCCGCGTCTTGTAGCACTCGTAAGTGAGCATCCGGTTGACGGAGAAATGCACGCCCACTTCGCGCAGAAAATCGACATAATTCAGCGGCAGGAGCCACTCGGCATTGTTCAAAAGCAGAGCTTTTCCGTCTGAAAAATCCACCAGGCTCGACATCTGTTTTTTGAAATGCGCCGCATTGGCCGCGATGGTCTCCTTCGTCAGCATCTTGCGCATATCGGTGCGGCCGGTCGGGTCGCCGACCATGGCCGTACCGCCGCCGAGCAGGGCGATGGGCCGGTGTCCGGCTTTCTGCATATGCGCCATGATGACCATCTGGAGCAGATGGCCGACATGCAGACTGTCCGCCGTGGGATCGAAGCCGACATAAAAAGCGATGGGCGGCCCGTTGAGCAGCTTTTTCACCTGGTCTTCGTCCGTCATCTGCGCGATGAGTCCGCGCGCTTTCAGTTCTTCAAATACGCCCATGGTCTGTGATTTCCTTTCAAGCCTGTTTTTTGCCGGTCTTCGGTGCCTCGCCCGCGTTCCGCAGCATTTCTTCCGCGTTCTGGAGCGTGAGCGGCGTAATGGCCGCGCCGCCGATGATGCGGGCCAGTTCGCGTCTGCGCCCTGCAAAATCCAGCAGATGGAGACGGGTATAGGTCTGCCCTTTTTCCACCTGCTTTTCGATGAGGATATGACGCCCGGCCTGTGCCGCGATCTGCGCGAGATGCGTGATGCAGACGACCTGCCGCTTCCCCGCCGCCTGCTTGAGCTTGAGCCCGATCTTATAGGCGGCGCGGCCGCTGACGCCGGTGTCGATCTCGTCGAAGATCAGCGTGTCAATATCGTCCACATCCGCCAGCACGTTCTTAACGGCCAGCATCACGCGCGAAAGCTCGCCGCCGGACGCGATCTTATCGAGCGGTCTCAGCGCCGCGCCGGGGTTGGCCGCAAAAAGAAATTCCACATTGTCCGCGCCGTCCGCGCCGAGATACGGATTCGGCGCGATATGGACCTCGAACCGCACATCGGGCATCTCGAGAAAAATGAGCTCCTCGCGGATCTTTTCCTGCATCGTCCGCGCCGCCTTATGGCGGGCCTCCGTGAGACGGACGGCCTCTTCCTTCGCTTTGGCCGCGAGAACGCGCCCCTCTTTTTTCAGCTTGTCCTTCTGCTCCTCGGATGTGGAGAGCGATTCGAGCTCCTTTTTCGCTTGTTCCGCAAAAGCGAGCACATCCTCGATGCGCTCGCCATACTTGCTTTTGAGCCGATAAAGCGTGTCCAGCCGCTCTTCCACGGCATCCAGACCGCGCGGGTCGATATCAGCATCGTCGAGACGATTCTGGAGCTCGGAAGCGCAGTCTTCCATTTCATACCGCGCGCTTTGCAGGCGTTCCGCCAGCGGAGAAAGCGCGGGAACGACTTCTTTTATGCTCTCGAGCGCTTCCGCCGCCGTGCGGGCGAGTTCCGCCGCGCCGCCGCCTTCTTCTCCGCCCTGCAGGGCCGTGAGCGCCTCTTTTAAGCCCGCGAGGATCTTGCCCGCGTGGGTGATCTGCGCGCGGCGGGCCTCGAGCTGCTCATCCTCGCCGGGACGCGGGGCCGCGCTTTTGATCTCGCCGAGCTGATACTGCAAAAGATCCATGCGCCGCGTGCGCTCGGCTTCATCCATCGTCAGCTTTTTGAGCTTGGCGTGGAGCGCGCGCAGGGTCTGATAGGTCTGCCGGTAAGCCGCGAGGAGCTCGCCGTCGCCCGCGTACAGGTCGAGATACCTCAAATGGTTGATCGGGTCGAGCAAGGCCTGATTATCATGCTGCCCGTGGATATTCACGAGCATACGGCCGATCTCACGCAGGACGGATACCGTGGCCGGCCGGCCGGAGATGTGGCAGGTGCCGCGGCCGTCCGCCTGGATATCCCGCGAAACGAGCAGACTGCCGTCTTCCTCCGCTTCAAAACCGCTTTCTTTCAGGTGCGTCTGCACCCGCTCCGGCACCGTATCGAAAAGTGCCGTCACATGGGCCGCTTTTGCGCCCGTGCGAACGATCTCACGCGAGATCCGCCCGCCGAGCACCAGATTGATGGAATCGATGAGGATGGATTTTCCGGCGCCGGTCTCGCCCGTCAGGACATTGAACCCTCTGCCAAGCGAAAGATCGGCTTTCTCGATCACGGCGACATTTTCGATATGCAGCTGTGTCAGCACGTTCCTCACGCCTTTCTTAGCGGTATAGGCTTCAGCGGTGCAGTTTTTCCGTCAAAATCCGGCACAGGCGCGCGGCGTCTTCTTTCGTCCGCATGATGACGAGGATGGTATCGTCGCCCGCAAGAGTGCCCGCAAGACCTTTGAACGGCATCGTATCCAGCGCGGCGCAGACCGCATTGGCTAAGCCCGAATAGCATTTGATGACGATCTGATTGGAAACAGCCTCTATTTTTATGGCGGATTCGGCGAGCAGGATATCGAATTTGGTGGCAAGCTCGCCATTTTCTGCGCTTGATGCCTCGTAGATATACCGCCCGTCCGGCGTTCGGGTCTTGTTCAATCGAAGCTGCTTGATGTCCCGCGAGACCGTCGCCTGCGTGACGGAATAGCCGTTTTCCCGCAGCAATTCCAGCAGTTCTTCCTGTGTGGCGACATCCCGCCCGCCGATGAGCTCCAAGATCTTTTCGCGCCGGCCCTGTTTCATCTCAGATGCTCCTCTCGTTCATTTTATGGTTCAGCACCTGATAGAAAGACGTATCTTTGAGCCGCACGAGATGGGTCCTCTGCTTGGCGCGGGTGATCTCCACGCGCACGCCGCTCTCGAGCCGCACGGCCTGCTTGCCGTCTAGAAGCAGATAGACCTCGCGGTCCTCGAGCCGCTCCGGGTAAAGGCAGATATGCGCGTCCGGCGAAAAGAGGATGGTGCGGGAGATGAGCGAATGCGGGCACATCGGTGTGAGGCCGATGCACTGGAGTTCCGGGTCGGTGACCGGGCCGCCGGCCGAAAGCGAATACGCCGTAGAGCCCGTGGGCGTAAAGACGATGAGCCCGTCGGCCCGGTAATTGCCCACCAGGCGCGTATCGCAGTTTACGCGGACATCGATGAGCCGGGACAGCGCCCCTTTGGAAATGACGGCGTCGTTTAAAGCGAAAGACTTCGGCCCGTTCCCCACCCGCACGGAGAGCATCATGCGGTTGTCGATCTGGTATTCGCCGCGGACGAGCATGGAGAGCCGGTCGAGTTCGTTGAGCTCGAGCCCCGCCATAAAGCCCAGCCGGCCCACATTGATGCCGAGCACGGGGAGATGGCGCGGCGCGGCCTTTTTCGCCGCGTGGAGGATGGTGCCGTCTCCGCCCAGCACGATGATGAGCTCCGCCGTTTCGTAAATGGCGTCGTGCGGCACAAAGGTAAGACCGTCCATCTGCAAAAACGGCGCGACCGCGTCCGGCACCAGCACCTTTACACCCAGTGCGAGCAGGCGGCGGCAGACTTCCGCCGTATGGCAGAGGTCCTTATCTTTTTCCACGCTGGGGATCACGCCGAATTCCATGGTCTTTCCTCTCACGATCTCAGTCTTGGCTGTCCAGTGTCTGGTGGGCACATGTGACCGTACTTTCTATTTTAATCGCTCCCAGTGCCGGATTGCAAGCGGTTTTGAGATAAAGCAGATATTCGATGTTGCCTTCCGGGCCTTTTACCGGGGAAAAATCGAGTCCCGCCGGCACGAAACCCGCTTTCGGCGCGAACGAAACGATCTTTTCGATGACCTCGATATGCACGGCGGGATCTCTCACGACGCCGTGCTTGCCGACTTTTTCGCGCCCGGCCTCGAACTGCGGCTTGATGAGACAGACGCCTTCCGCACCGTCTTTCAGATACTCCCTCACGACCGGAAGCGCCAGTGTGAGCGAGATGAACGAGATATCCACCGAGAAAAAGCCGACCGGTTCCGGCACCTGCTCCGGTGAAAGATGCCGGATATTGGTGCGCTCGACGCTCACCACGCGCGGGTCGGTGCGCAGTTTCCACGCGAGCTGGCCGTAACCGACGTCCACCGCGTAGACTTTCGCCGCGCCGTTCTGGAGCATACAGTCGGTGAAGCCGCCCGTGGACGCGCCGACATCCAGGCAGGTCTTTCCGGTCAATTCGATAGGAAAAACGCTCAGGGCTTTCTCCAGCTTGAGCCCGCCGCGGCTGACGTACGCCAGTTTTTTGCCCCGTACTTCCATTTTGACCTGCGGCTCAAGCTCATCGCCTGGCTTGTCCACTTTCACGCCGTCCGCATAGACGATGCCTTCCATGATGAGCGCCCGCGCGCGGGAGCGGCTCGTTTCCAGCCCCTGCTCAACCAAGAGCAGATCCGCCCGTTTCTTCGTTTTCACAGCATATACCTTCCGCCTAAGCCCGGCACGGCGTGCATGTCCGCATGGACAAGATCCTCGATGCCCGCCGCGTCGAGGCCCAGCATGCCGAGCAGCACATCCACCGGACCTTGCCGCACAAATTCATTTTCGACGGCGCGGAGCCGGCAGACGCCGCGGTAGCCGCGTTCGGCCAGGCCCGCAAAGAACAGCTCACCGATGCCGCCCGAACGGATCCCTTCTTCGATAAAATAAATGTGCGGGAAAAACATCGCCGCCTCAAAGCAATTCTCGTCGATGGGCTTGATGCGGTTGAGTTTGAGGACGGAGACGTCAAGACCTTCGGCGCGCAGGGCGGCGGCCGCCTTGGCCGCCTCGGCAAAAAGCTTTCCGTAAGTGACGATCAGGATATCGGCGCGGCCGGTGCCGTAAAGATCGAAAGTGCCGTAGGTAGGCCGAAAATCCGCCGGAAGCGCGGGCGACAGCCCTTTCGGATAGCGCACGACGGCCGGGCCCTCGCATTCATAGCACGCGGCGGGCAGCATGCGGCGCAGCTCGTCCGCCGTGGACGGGCTGTAAACGGTGATCTGCGGCACCGTATTGAAAAACGCGGCGTCGAAGATGCCCTGATGCGTTTCGCCGTCCTCGCCGACCAAGCCGGCGTGATCCACGGCAAAAATGACCTTGCCTTTTTGCAGGGCCACATCGTGAAGGATCTGATCGTAGGCGCGCTGGAGGAACGACGAATACACCGCAAAGACCGGAAGCATCCCGTTCTTGGCAAGACCCGCGGAAAAAACGGCCGCGTGTTCTTCCGCGATGCCCACATCGAAGAAGCGGTCCGGATACTTCCGGGCAAAATCGGTCAGGCCCGTGCCGGCGGCCATCGCGGCCGTGACGGCACAGAGGCGCGGATTCGTTTCCGCGGCCTTGCAGAGCATATCGCCGAACGCCGCGGAAAAGGCCTCCCGATCATCCGGCCCGGCCGGGGCCAGCGCGTCGCCCGTCTCGATATCGAAGCTCGAGACGCCGTGGAACGTGCGCGGGTCTTTTTCCGCGAACGAATACCCTTTGCCTTTGACCGTAAGAACATGCACGAGCACCGGCCGGCCAACCGCTTTCGCGCGGCGGAACAGGCGTTCCATGGCGGCGATGTCGTGGCCGTCCACCGGGCCGAGATAGACAAGCCCCATTTCCTCAAAAATGGTGCTGTGATACAGATAGTTCTTGATAGCGTTCTTCGAGAGCACGAGCGCGTTGCGGATATGCTTGCCGAGCACGGGCATATGCGCGAGCACGGCCTCGGCCATGTCCTTGATCTTGAAATAGAACGGCTTGCTGCGGATGACCATCAGATGGCGGGCGATGGCGCCCACGTTCTTGGAAATGGACATCTTGTTGTCGTTGAGCACGATGATAAGCTTATCCCGCATGCGTCCGGCGTTGTTCATCCCCTCGAACGCGAGGCCGCCGGTGAGCGCGCCGTCGCCGATGACGGCGATCGAATAACTGTCGTCGCCTTTCAGACGTTTGGCGGCGGCAAGGCCGCACGCGGCGGAAATAGACGTGCTGCTGTGGCCTGTGGCAAAGATGTCGTGCTCGCTCTCCTCCGGCTTGGGAAAGCCGGAGAGCCCGCCGAACTGCCGGATGGTATCGAACCGGTCGAAACGGCCCGTCAGCAGCTTATGGACATAGCTCTGATGGCCCACGTCCCAAACGATCTGGTCTTTCGGCGAGTCGAAAACGCGGTGCATCGCCACGGTAAGCTCCACCACGCCGAGGTTGGAAGCCAGATGACCGCCCGTGCAGGAAATGGTATCGACCATTTTTGCCCGCAGCTCGGCACAGAGCTCCGGAAGGAGATCTTCAGGCAATTTTTTGACATCTTCCGGCCCTCTGACACGGGCAAGCAGCGGATATTCCAAAGCGGCTCCCTCCATCCGGCGTGCAAGAATGCGCGCCTTCGAAACTCGATACCGGTCAGCCGATCACCAAGGCGACTAGGATGCCCAGCATCACGCCCACGAGCACTTCGAGCGGCGTATGGCCCAGTTTTTCCTGCAATTCTTTCTGCGAGATCTCCGGGCCCTGCTTCTCCGCCGCTTCCACCAGACGGTTGAGCACGCGGGCCTGCTCGCCGGCGGCGCGCCGGATGCCCATGGCGTCGTAGATGACCACCGCCGCCAGCACGAACACCA
>CAUULH010000029.1:0-10601 GCA_963545875.1 uncultured Ethanoligenens sp. | reverse complement strand
GGCAAATCCATGCTGGCGCACCGCCTGCCCTCCATCCTGCCGGATATGACGTTCGGCGAATCGGTGGAAACGACGAAGATCCACTCCATCGCGGGCACCCTGCCGGAGCGCACGCCGCTCATCCGGTCGCGGCCGTTCCGATCGCCGCACCACACCATCTCTTCGGCCGGGCTGGCGGGCGGCGGCAGCATCCCGCGCCCGGGCGAGCTTTCGCTCGCGCACAACGGCGTGCTCTTTCTTGACGAACTGCCCGAATTTTCCCGCCGCGCGCTCGAGATCCTCCGCCAGCCGCTCGAAGACGGCACCGTGACCATCTCGCGCGTGGCCGGCACACTCACCTACCCGTGCGCCGTGATGCTCGTGTGCGCGATGAATCCCTGCCCGTGCGGCTATTTCGGGCACCCGACGCATCCCTGCACCTGCTCGAAATACGAAGTGGAGCATTATTTGTCCCGTGTATCCGGCCCGCTGCTCGACCGGCTCGACCTGCATGTGGAAGTGCCGCCCGTCCCGTTTGAAAAGCTGAGCGGGCAGAAAGGCGAACCTTCCGCCGCCATCCGCGAGCGGGTCAACAAAGCCCGCGCGCGCCAGCAGAAACGCTACGCGGGCAGCGGTGTCTCCTGCAATTCGGCCCTCACGCCGGGCATGGTGCGCGAGTTCTGCAAGCTGGACAAGCCCGTCGCTTCCCTCCTGCGCGCGGCCTACGACAGTCTCGGGCTCTCCGCCCGCGCCTACGACCGCATCCTCAAAGTGGCGCGCACCATCGCCGATCTCGCCGGGAGCGACGACATCGGTCCCGAGCACATCGCGGAAGCCGTGCAATACCGCCGGCTCGACCGAAAATACTGGGGCCGCGCGTGAATACGGAACGGATAAAAGCAAAGACCCGGACGGCCTGTAAAGCCTTCCGGGTCTTTTATCGGCCTGTTTTCGGTCAGACGGCGTCGCCGAGATCGGCGCCCGCAAACTGCGCGTTATAAAGATCAGCGTAAAAGCCGCCTTTTTCAATCAGCTCGTTATGCGTGCCCTGCTCGATCACGCTGCCGTGATTCATCACGAGAATGCACTTGGCGTCGCGGATGGTGGAGAGCCGGTGTGCGATAACAAAGCTGGTGCGGCCCTTCATCAGCACGCTCATCGCCTTCTGGATGAGCAGCTCGGTGCGGGTATCCACGGAGCTCGTGGCCTCGTCGAGGATAAGCACCGCCGGGTCGGCGAGAATGGCGCGCGCGATGGTAAGGAGCTGTTTCTGCCCCTGCGAGATGTTGCTGGCTTCCTCGTTCAGCACGGTATCGTAGCCGTCCGGCAGAGAGCGGATGAAATGATCGGCATGGGCGGCCTGGGCGGCGCGCACCACATCCTCATGGGAAGCGCCCTCTCGCCCGTAGGCGATATTTTCCTCGATGGTGCCGGTAAAGAGCCAGGTATCCTGGAGCACCATGCCGAACAGCGTGCGCAGATCGCCCCGGCGCATCTTCCGGGTATCCACGCCGTCGAACGTGATACGGCCGCCGTCCACTTCATAGAAGCGCATCAGCAGGTTGACGAGCGTGGTCTTGCCCGCGCCGGTGGGGCCGACGATGGCAATGGTATCGCCCGGCTCTACGTGCAGATCCATGTCCGCCATGAGCGGCTCGGTCTTTTTATAGCTGAACTGCACATGCTCGAAGCGCACGAGCCCTTTCGGGTCTTTCACTTCTGCCGGCTCGGCGGAATCCGGGCTTTCTTCTTCCTCATCCAGCACTTCGAACACGCGCTCGGCGCACGCGATGGTGGACTGGATGATGTTCGTGATGTTCGCCGTCTGGATGATCGGCATGGTAAACTGCCTTGAATACTGGATGAACGCGACGATATCGCCTACATCCAGCCAGCTTTTCGTAACGAAGATGCCGCCGAACACCGCCACCAGCACATAGCCGATGTTGCTGATGAAGTTCATCACCGGAAACATCACGCCGGAAAGGAACTGCGCTTTCCAGCCCGCGGCGTAAAGGTGCTGGTTGTTGTCCTCAAAGATCTCGATGGCTTCTTTTTCGCGGCCGAAGGCTTTGATGATGGGATGCCCAGTAAACATCTCCTCCGTGTGGCCGGAAAGCTGGCCGAGATATTTCTGCTGTCTGGAAAAATAGCGCTGGGACTTTTTGGCGATGAACGCGGTGGCAAAGATATAGAGCGGCAGCGTGGCCAGCGTGATACCGGTGAGCGCCGGGCTGATGGTGAGCATCATCACGATGAAGCCGACCATCTGAAGGACGGACTGGATGAGCTGCGTAAGGCTCTGCTGGAGCGTCGAAGAAATGGTATCGACATCGTTCGTCACGCGGCTTAAAATATCGCCGTTGCTGTGGCTGTCGAAATAGCGGAGCGGCAGGCGCGCGAGCTTGAAATCCACATCGCGCCGCATATCGTAAACGGTGCGCTGCGCTACGGTGGACATCAGGAACTGCATCACGAAGGTGAACAGCGCGCTCAGCGCGTACAGTACGAGCATCAGCATCAAGATCTGGAAGATCGAGTCGAACGGGATGGCGCCGCCGGTCTCGCGGATATCCGCCACGGCTTTTTTCAGATCCGCCGTGCTGATCTTCTGCTTGCTGGCTTTGCCGGAAGGCAGTTTTTTGCTCAGATCGAATACTTTCTGCACGATATCGGCTTTGGCGTTCCCGCCTTTGGCCGATTTCACGTTCTTCAGATTAGCAAAGGCTTCCGCGGCCTCATACTGGGTCTCGGTGAGGCCCGCTTTTTTGAGCACGGCGGCTTTGACCTGCGCTTTGGCCTGCGCCTCGGCGGCGGCCATCTGGGTCTTCATCGCGTCCGGCATGGTCATGCCCGCGGGCAGTTGGGCGGCAAACTGCTTCTCCACCGCCGCGGCCGCTTCTTTCTGCGCCGTATCCATGCCTTTTATCAGCTTTTTGAGCTGAGGAACGGCCTGGTTCTGGATCTTGGACACCTGATTCACGGCCGATTTGGCAATGAAGCCGTCCGTCAGCTTATTGACGGCCTGCCCGCTGATCTTCGGCCCCACGACGTTGAACACCGTGCCGAGGATGGCGAAAAAGATGACGACGGAAAGGCGGGCCCTCTGCGGCTTGAGATAGCCGAGCAGGCGCTTGAACGTTTTCCGGAAATCCTTCGCTTTCTCGACCGGCCGGCCGAGAGCGCCTCCCGGGCCGCCGTGATGGATCTGCCGTCTTTTTTTCGGTTCGCTCATGCCATCTCCTCCTTAGAGAGCTGCGAGGATACGATCTCGCGGTAGACTTCGCAGTTCTCCATCAGTTCCTCGTGAGTACCCACGCCGGCCACGCGGCCGTCGTCCAGCACGATGATGCGGTCGGCGCTCATCACGGTGCCCACGCGCTGGGCCACGATGATCACGGTGGAATCGCCCGTCTCCTTCTTCAGCGCGGTGCGCAGGCGCGCGTCCGTCTTGAAATCCAGAGCGGAAAAGCTGTCGTCGAACACATAGATCTCCGGGCGGCGCACCAGCGCCCGTGCGATGGAGAGCCGCTGTTTCTGCCCGCCGGAAAGATTGAGCCCGCCCTCCGAGAGCAGGGTGTCGTAGCCTTCCTTCATCTCGCGGATGAAGCCGTCCGCCTGGGCGGTCTTTGCCGCGCGCGCGATCTCTTCCTCCGTGGCGTCCATCTTGCCGTACCGCAGGTTCTCCGAGATGGTTCCGGTAAAGAGGATGGCTTTCTGCGGCACGAAGCCGATCTTCGCGCGGAGTTCTTCCTGCGCCATGTCGCGCACGTCCACGCCGTCCACCAGCACCTGCCCGCCGCTCACGTCATAAAAGCGCGGGATGAGGTTGACGAGGGTGGATTTGCCGCTGCCGGTGCCGCCGATGATGGCCGTGGTCTCGCCCGGCTTTGCCGAAAAGCTGACGCCCGAAAGCGCCGGACGCTCGGCGCCCTGATAGTCGAACGTCACCTCTTTGAATTCCACATAGCCCGCTTCTTCTTCCGCCTTTTTCGGCTGGGCCGGGTCGGTGATCTCCGGCTTGGTCTCCAGCACTTCGGAGATGCGGTCCGCCGCGGCCTGCGCGCGCGGAACGAAAATGAACATCATGGAAAGCATGATGAAATTGATCAGGATCTGCACGGCGTACTGGATGAACGCCATCAGCGCGCCGATGTTCATCTGCCCGGCATTGATGCGCAGACCGCCGAACCAGATGATGGCCAGCTGCATGACGTTCATGGTGATCATCAGCGCGGGCATCATGACGGCCATCAGGCGGTTGACGGTGATATAGGTATTCGTGAGGTCGCGGCTGGCCGTATCGAAGCGCTTGTTCTCATGGTCGATGCGGTTGAACGCCCGAATGACCCGGATGCCCGTCAGATTCTCGCGCAGCACCAGATTGATCTTGTCGATCTTCTTCTGCACCTGCTTGAAGAGCGGGACGGCGCGGCTCATCAGCAGCCAGATGATGAGCACGAGCACCGGCAGCGCCACGGCAAAGACGACCGTCAGCGCCTTATCCTGCCGATAGGCGAGGATGATGCCGCCGACGGCGGTGAGCGGCGCGCGGAGCATCATGTTGATGATGAGGATCGTCACCGTCTGGATCTGGATGATGTCGTTCGTGGTGCGGGTCACGAGCGTGGACGCGCCGAAATGGTCGAATTCATGCAGCGTGAATTTTTCCACACGGCGGAAGATCTTGCTGCGCAGGACCGTGCCGAGCCCGATGGCGATATGCGCGCAGATGAAATCCGAGAGCATGGCGCAGGCGATGCCGATGCCTGCCACACCGATCATCCGCCCGCCTTCTCCAAGGATATACTGGATATTGTCTTTCATGATGCCGTAATTGACGATATCGGACATCAATGTGGGCAGATACAGGTCCGTGAGCACCTGGGTGAAGATCAGGACTACCACCGCGCAGAGATGCGGGATGTATCCCCTGAGGTTGCGATAGATCTTGAGCATGGACGCCTCCTGTCCGATCGGACGAAGCTGCTGCCGTTTATCGGCCGTTCTGTCCGTTTTCCGTTTTTTCTCTTTCTTTGGTCCGTTTGGTTTGCAGATAAGTGAAAAGATCTTCTAAAAGAGAGATGAGCTGATTGGATTTCTCCTCGCCCAGATATTCGAGCAGATGGCGCGTCTTATCATAAAACATCTCTTTGGAATGAGCCAGAAAAGCGCGGCCCGTCTCCGTGATCCGAACATGCATCACGCGGCGGTCATCGCTGTCCTGCACGCGCACGACGAAGCCCATCCGTTCCAGATGGTTGAGCGGCGTGGCGATGGACGGCGTTCTGACCCGGAGCAGCCGGCCGAGATCGCCTACCGTGATACCGTCCGGATACTGTTTTTCCGTATCTTCCACGGCAAAAAGCAGCAGGCGCTCGCTGTGCTTGAGCCGCTCATGGCACGGTTTGCCGTCCGGTCCCGCGCTTTCGGGGCCGAACCGGCGGCTTTCAAACATGAACATTCGCTGGAACTGAACGCTCATCCGCAGAAAATGGTGGATGGTCTCCTCCTGCACCCGATCTTTGGACATGATTCCACCTTCTTTCCCATGCATTTAATTAGGTTCCCTATCAATTAGCACACCTAATTATAAGCCCGGCTATTTAAAAGAGCAACCATCAAACAGACGGTTTTTCTAAACCATTTCCATAAGGGTTTAGCTATTTTCGCTAAAGAGACCGGAAAAAAGGGAGTTTTCGGAGAAAAAGCGGCCTCCGGAGCGTTTTAAACCGCGGCGGGCGATTTGACAAGGCCCGGTTCAAAGGGTAAAATAAGAAAGTTGACGGTACGGCAATAAGCGCATGCTGCGCTTTACCATTTGTTCGCTGTTTATATTATGAAAGCAATCGTATTGTTTCCGGGGAGAGGGGCCGATCTTAATTGGTACGCAATGATCTGAGAAATATCGCCATTATCGCTCACGTTGACCATGGCAAGACCACACTGGTGAACGAGATGCTCAAGCAGGGAGGCGTGTTCCGCGCGAACCAGGCAGTGGAAGACCGAGTCATGGATTCCAATGCGCTGGAGCGTGAACGCGGCATCACCATCCTCGCCAAAAACACATCCGCCTATTATAACGACATCAAGATCAACATCGTCGATACACCGGGCCATGCCGATTTCGGCGGCGAGGTGGAGCGCATCCTCAAAATGGTGAACGGCGTGCTCCTGCTGGTAGACGCCGCCGAAGGCCCGATGCCGCAGACGCGTTTCGTGCTCCAGAAGGCGCTGAACCTCGGGCACAAAGTCATCGTCGTCGTAAACAAGATCGACAAGCCGGATGCCCGCATCAAAGAAGTGGAAGACGAGGTTCTGGAGCTCTTTATGGACCTCAACGCCAACGACGAGCAGCTCGAAAGCCCGTTCATCTACTGCTCCGGCCGCGACGGCACCGCGAGTGCCGACCGGGACAAGCCCGGCACCGATCTCAACCCGCTGTTTGACAAGATCATCAGCTACATGCCCGCGCCGGAAGGCGACGAAAAGGGCCCGCTCCAGCTGCTGGTCTCCTCCATCGACTACAACGACTATGTGGGCCGCATCGCCATCGGCCGCATCGACCGCGGCACGCTCACACAGGGCCAGAACGTCGTGGTGGCCCATTATCACCGCGACCATGAGCCGTATTCCGGCAAGATCACCAATATCTATCAGTTCCACGGCCTGAAGCGCGTGCCGGTCGAAGAAGCCAAAGTGGGCGATATCGTCACGTTCTCCGGCGTGGAAGACGCTTTCATCGGTGATACCATCTGCGCGCCGGAAAAAGTGGAGCCGCTGCCGTTCGTCAAGATCTCCGAGCCGACCATCGAGATGACGTTCTCCGTAAACGACAGCCCGTTCGCGGGCCGCGAAGGCAAATTCGTCACCTCCCGCCAGATCCGCGCAAGGCTCCAGAAAGAGCTGCTCAAAGACGTCTCCCTGCGCGTAAAGGAAACGGAAAACTCCGATTCCTTCCGCGTGGCGGGCCGCGGCGAGATGCATCTTTCCATCCTCATCGAGACCCTGCGCCGCGAGGGATACGAATTCCAGGTGAGCACGCCGCACGTGCTGTTCAAAGAAGAAAACGGCAAGCGCCTTGAGCCGATTGAGGAGCTGGTCATCGATATCCCGGAGAACGCGCTGGGCTCCGTGATGGAGAAGATGGGCGTCCGCAAAGGCGAGATGCAGCATATGGAGCCGGTGGGCAGCCGGATGCGCCTCGAATTCCTCATCCCGTCCCGCGGCTTGTTCGGCTACCGCAGTGAATTCCTCACCGATACCAAGGGCGAAGGCGTCATCAACTCCGTCTTCCACGGCTACGAACCGTACAAAGGTGAGATCCCGGGCCGCAGCACCGGGTCGCTCGTCGCCTTTGAATCCGGCGACAGCATCACCTACGGCCTTTATAACGCTCAGGAGCGCGGCACGCTCTTCATCGGGCCGGGCGTATCGGTCTACGGCGGTATGGTCGTAGGCTGCTCGCCTAAAGGCGACGACTTGGTCGTCAATGTCTGCAAGCGCAAGCATGTTTCCAACATGCGCTCTTCCGGCAGCGACGAGACGCTCCGTCTCGTTCCGCCGCGCACGCTGAGCCTTGAGGAAGCCCTCGAGTTCATCGCGCCGGACGAACTGCTCGAGGTTACGCCAAAGAGTATTCGCATCCGCAAAAGGATCCTGGACCACAGCCAGCGGATGCGTTCCAACTCCAGAAACGGCTGATTTTTTTCCGCTCTGCTTCGGCAGGGCGGTTTTTATTTCCGCGTTATCTTTTGTATTGTATCCATTTCAGTATTTTTTCTAAAACTCAGCGCTTTTACAGCGGAAAGTTTGTTCGTTTTTTCCGCATAAAAACGCCTTTCCGCCGTTGACATCGCGTGTAACAGGTATTACAATAAGTGTTGCGCGATCAGTCTGAGAACAAAAAGCCGCTCCACAGAGAAAGGCCGTGAACTACGTTGAGCGAACTTCAACAAGAGACAGCGGAATGGGCCGCTCTGCTCTATAAGCTGCCGACACACCCTTCAAGGTACCGGGTGTCGGTGTGGCGGAAACTGCGCCAGGCCGGCGCCATCTGCTATCAGCAGGGCGTCGCTGTTCTGCCGATGAACCTTTGGAACCGCACGTTTCTCGAAGAACTGAGGAGCGAGATCCACGGTTTTGACGGGGAAGCGTCGATCCTGCGCTTTTCGTTCACCGACGAGCGGGATGAGCAGAAGCTGGTCGCCCAGTTCAACGAGCAGGTGCGGTCCGCCTGCCAGAAGATGTCCGAAGGGCTGTCGGACCTTCTGCGCGAGATGGAGAACCCTTCCGCGCTCGGCTATCTGCGAACCCGGAAACGGACCGGTTTCTTTGAGAAAGCACGCAGTCATTATGAATCGTTCAAACGTCATGGCTTTTTTCAGGCCCCGCTGGACCAAAGCGTTGGGCACGCCGTGGAGAGCCTTTTAGCTAAAATCGAAAATTACATCCGCAGTTTTGACTTGGTCAAATAAATCGCCGTGTTTTGCCGATTTTTTGCAAAACAAATGAAGGGTTATGGGGGATCACGATGGGTATCAAACAGCAGGCAAAAAAACAGGCCGTCTCGCTTTTAGTGAACGAAGCGGTCCATTATCTCGAAAGCGAGCCCGACAAACATTTCGACCGCCTGATCAGCATCGCGCGGATCATCACGAAAGGGCGGGATCCGTTCTATCAGAGAGCGATCGATCAATTCGACAGCATGTGGCACAACGAAGACAGCCCGTGGCACGATTACTTGGTCAATCTGCTCACGACGCTGAATCCCAACCAGCGCAAAAAGTTCGTCACCAATTTCCTGGTGAACGACAGCATCGTCGGTTTCACCGAGCAGGAAAAGCTCTCTGAAAAGCTCGGCTGCAACATTCCTTGGGCTATCCTGATGGACCCCACCAGCGCGTGCAACCTCAAGTGCATCGGCTGCTGGGCGGCGGAATATGAAAAACAGAACAACCTCACTTTTGAGGAGCTGGACGACGTTGTCCGTCAGGGCAAGGAACTCAATATCTATTTCTACATTTTCTCCGGCGGCGAGCCGCTCATCCGCAAAGCGGACATCATCCGTCTCTGCGAAAAGCACAGCGACTGCTTCTTTGCCGCTTTCACCAACGGCACGCTCATCGACGAGCAATTTGCCGAAGACATGGAGCGCGTGGGCAATTTCGTGCCCATCATCAGCATCGAGGGCTTCGAAGAAGCCACCGATATGCGCCGCGGCAAAGGCACCTTCGGCAAGGTCATCAAAGCGATGGATCTGCTCAAATCGCATCATCTGGCATTCGGTTCTTCCGTCTGCTATCACAATAAGAACACCGAATACGTCGGCAGCGACGAGTTCATCGATTTCATGATCGAAAAAGGCGTGTGGTTCACCTGGTTCTTCACCTACATGCCGGTGGGCAACGACGCGCACAAAGACCTGCTCGCCACGCCGGAACAGCGCGCCTATATGTATAAGCGTGTGAACGAGATCCGGTCCAACAAGCCGCTCTTCTGCCTTGATTTCTGGAACGACGGCGCGTGGGTGGACGGCTGCATCGCGGGCGGCCGCCGGTATTTCCACATCAACGCGGCCGGCGACGCCGAGCCTTGCGCGTTCATCCACTATTCCAACTACAACATCCGCGAGAAATCGCTGATGGAGATTCTGAAATCGCCGCTCTTCATGGCGTATCATCGCGGCCAGCCGTTCAATAAGAACATGCTGCGCCCGTGCCCGCTGCTCGATAATCCGGAAGCGCTTGCCAAGATGGTCAAGGAGACCGGGGCGCATTCCACCGAGGCGCTCAGCCCGGAGAATGTCGATTCCCTCACCGCCAAGACCAAGGGCCAGGCAAAAATGTGGGCCGAAAAAGCCGACGAGCTCTGGAAAGTCAATCCGAAAAACAAAGAAGCGGTTCACGACCGCGTTAACGTTTGAATCTGCCCTTTCTGTTTGAAAAGCCATCCGAAAGCCAAAAGGCCGACGGACGGCTTTTCTTTTTCCTTTTCTTGCAATCGGGGACATGAAGTCGTTATAATAGAAAGGAACGCCTTTTCAGGCGAAAACGGTCGGGGGTGCCCATGAAAAAATTTTCAGCCGCCTTTCTGGCGGTGCTGATCGCATTGATCTGTACGGCCTGCGGCACAGGACCGGCGGCCCAAAACACTTCTGCGCAGAAAAAGCTGACCATCACCTATGACAGCAGTCTCTATGGAACGGCATGGATGGACAGCCTGGTGAAAAAATTCGAAAAAGCGCACCCGGATATCACCGTGAAAGTCACGGCGGACGGAAATCTGACGACGCATTATCCCGCTCTTATCGCGTCCGGCAAAAAAGCGCCGGACCTTCTCTTCATCCGCCGCACCAACTGGCAGGAAGACGCCAAAGCGGGCCGCCTTGCCACGCTGGACAGCCTTTATGCCGAGAAAGCCGACACAGGCGGCACCATCCTGCAAAAACTGGACAGCTCTTTTCTCCCCGCCTGCCAGCTGAACGGGCATGAATATCTTTATCCGTGGGGCGTCGAGACCGGCGGATTCCTTTACGACGCTTCACTGTTTTCGGCGAACGGCTGGACCGTGCCGGAAACGGTCTCAGAGCTGGAAACGCTGTGCCAGCGCATACGCGAAGC
>CAUULH010000028.1:0-10689 GCA_963545875.1 uncultured Ethanoligenens sp. | reverse complement strand
CACATCCTCAAAATAAACATAGAGCGGAAGTCTGCCGTCAAAAACAGCGATGACGTTTTCCGCCCGCCGGAACGTTTTGCTGTTTTTATCCGGCACACGGATGAAAAGCCCTTCGCGCACGGCCTTCTCATTTCCTTTCTGTTCCGGCTCGTTTTTATGATCAAGAGACGAAACGCGGCCGCAGAGAAGCTCCGGCGGCTCGTCTTCCCGCACGCTGATACGCCCGGAAACCGTGACGGCGCTGTCCTCCTCGAGATCGGCGCGGAACTTTTCCAGCACCCGCGGGAAAACGAGGAGACTGATGGCGCCGCTGCCGTCGTCCAGCGTGCAGAAAGCCATCGTCCCATTATTTTTCGTGATCTTGGTCCGGACGGAGAGGATGATGCCCGCGAGCGTCACTTCCGCGCCGTCTGCGAACCGGGCGTCATTCTCCGTGTTCAGCACCTCGCCGATATACGGCAGGCCCATCTCCCGGATCGTCTCCCGATAGCGGTCGAGCGGGTTGCCCGTGAGGTAGAAGCCGATGACCTCTTTCTCATAGGCAAGCCGCTGGCGGTCCGGAAACTCCTCCGCATCCGGAATGGGTTCCGATTCTCTTGCGCCGCCCGACGGCGCGAACAGGCTGACTTGCCCGGAAATCGTGTTTTTTCTCTTCGTTTCTTCGCCGGCAAGGATTTTTTCATCGCAGAGCATGAGCGCGCGGCGCTTATAGCCCATGCCGTCGAACGCGCCGCACTTGATGAGGCTCTCAAGACTGCGCTTATTGAGCTCGGCGGGCAGCATCCGATGCACGAATTCCGGGAAAGACACGAACGGGCCGCCGCTCTCCCGCTCTTTGACGAGAGCACGGATGAACCCGCGGCCGAGGTTCTTCACCGCGGTGAGCCCGAAACGGATGTTCTTTCCGTCCGTCGTGAAGCCTTCCATGCTGCGGTTCACATCCGGCGGCAGAATACCGATCTTCAGGCGCACGCATTCGTTGATATATTCCGAAAGCTTAGCCGAATTATCGAGCACACTGGTGAGCAGAGCCGCGAAATATTCTTTCGGATAATGGCACTTGAGATAGGCCGTTTGGTAGGAAACATACGCATAAGCCGCGGCGTGGGACTTATTGAACGCATAGGAAGCGAAACTGACCATCTCGTCGAAGATGGCGTTGGCGGTCGCCTCGTCCACGCCGTTTCGCACCGCGCCGACGCATTCGAACGAGCCGTCCGCCCGCTTGAGGCCGTGGACGAAATGGTCCCGCTCCTCGTTCATCACGTCGGCCTTCTTTTTGGCCATGGCGCGCCGCACGAGGTCCGCGCGGCCGTATGAATAGCCGCCCAGCTTGCGCACGATCTCCATCACCTGCTCCTGATAGACGATACAGCCGTAGGTGACGTCGAGAATGTCTTTCAAGAGCGGATGGCGGTAGGTGATCTTTTCCGGATGATGCCGGTTCTCGATGTATTTCGGGATGGATTCCATCGGGCCGGGACGGTAAAGCGAGATGACGGCGATGAGGTCTTCCATGCCTTCCGGGCCGAGCTCCATGATGGTGCGGCGCATCCCGGCGGACTCGAACTGGAACACGCCGTCGGTATTGCCCGCGCCCAGCATCTGATAGACCGCTTTATCGTCGATGGGGATCTTATTGATATCGAAATCGGCCCGGTACTGCGCCCGGATCTGGTTATCCGCGTAGCGGATGACCGTGAGCGTGCGCAGGCCGAGAAAATCCATTTTCAACAGGCCGAGCTGCTCGAGCGTCGTCATGGTGTACTGCGTAACGACGGCGTCCTCGTTCTTCTGGAGCGGCACATAGGTATCCACCGGGTCGCGCGTGATGACGACGCCGGCCGCGTGCGTGGAAGCATGGCGCGGCATCCCCTCAAGACCGCGGGCGGTGTCGATAAGACGGCGCACCTTTTCGTCCGCTCCGTACCGGCCGCGGAGATCGGAGGATTCTTTGAGCGCGCGGTCGATGGTCATGCCGAGCTCGGCGGGCACCATTTTGGCGATGCGGTCCACATCGCCGTACGGGATGCCCAGCGCGCGGCCGACGTCCCGGATGGCCGCGCGCGCCGCCATCGTGCCGAACGTGATGATCTGCGCCACATGGTCGGAGCCGTATTTGCGCACGACATAGTCGATGACTTCCTGCCGGCGCTCATAGCAGAAATCGATGTCGAAATCCGGCATGCTGATGCGCTCCGGGTTGAGGAACCGCTCGAAGATCAGATGGTAGCGCATCGGGTCGATGCCCGTGATGCCGATGCAGTACGCGACCAGACTGCCCGCGCCGGAGCCGCGCCCCGGCCCGACCGGGATCTTCACGCTCTTGGCATAGCGGACGAAATCGTAGACGATGAGGTAATAATCCACATAACCCATCTTCGTGATGACGCCCAGCTCGTAGTCGAGCCGCTTTTTGACCGTTTCGGACGGCTCCGGGCCGTATTTTTTCTCAAGGCCCGTCTCGGCCATGCGGCGCAGATACGCGTCGTGCGGCTCGCCGTGCGGCACCTCGAAATGCGGCAGGATGGTCTTGCCGAACGTGAACTCGACATTGCACCGCTCCGCGATGGCCGCCGTGGCGTCGATCGCCTCGCCGTCATTGGGAAAGCGCGCGCGCATCTCTTCCTCGGATTTCATGTAGAACTCGTCGGAGGGAAAACCGACGCCCGGTTCGTCCACCGTGCGGTTCATCTGGATGCAGAGAAGCACTTTTTGGAGATTAGCATCCTCTTTGCGCAGATAATGGACGTCGTTCGTCACCACGAGCGGAAGGCCCGTGCGGCGCGCGATGTCCCGCAGGCCCGCGTTGACCCGCGCCTGCTCGGGGATACCGTGATCCTGAAGCTCGAGATAATAGTTGTCCTCACCGAAAAGCGCGGCGTAGTCCTCCGCTTTTTTCTGCGCGGCCTGTTCGTCACCGGCGAGCAGGAGCTTGGAGACATCGCCGGAAAGGCAGGCGGAAAGCGCGATCAGGCCCTCGTGGTGCTGTGTGAGCAGTTCCCAATCCACCCGCGGCTTGCCGTAAAAACCGTCGACAAAAGCCTGAGATACCAGCTTGATGAGGTTGTGATACCCGGTCAGATCCTTGCAGAGCAAGACGAGATGGCCGTGGGAAGAATCAAGGTGATGGACGCGGTCATGCCGCGTGCGCGCGGCCGTGTAGACCTCACAGCCGACGATGGGCTTGACGCCCGCCTTATTCGCGGCTTTGTAAAAATCCATGATGCCGTACATCACGCCGTGGTCGGTGACGGCCACGGCGGACTGGCCCATTTCTTTGGCGCGCACGGGGATATCGCGGATGCGGCAGGCACCGTCGAGCAGGCTGTATTCGCTGTGAAGATGCAAATGCGTGAACATGCGCTTCTCTCCCCTTTCAAGCCGCGCTCAAAGATCTTTGGCAAACGCCAGGATGCGCCGGAGCCGGTGGTTCACGCCCGAACGGCTGAGCGGCTTTTCCATCAGCCTGCCGAGCTCTCTGAGCGAAAGATCGGGATGGGCAAGGCGCAGGCGCGCCGTTTCGCGGAGCTCTTCCGGCAGGCACTCGTAGCCGTGGGTATTCAGCAGTTTCTTGATGGCGGCCACCTGTTCGGCCGCCGCGTTCACCGTTTTATCGATATTGGCCGTCTCGCAGTTGGTGACCCGGTTGGCTTTATTGCGGAAATCTTTATAGATCTTGATATTCATCAGCGTCAGCGAATGATTCGTCGCGCCCATATAGGTGAGAACATCCTCGATCTGGCGGCTGTCTTTGAAATAAACGACGGATTTCCCGCCGCGGCGGATCTCTTTCGGCTCAAAACTCTGCTCCGTGAGCAGGGAGAAAAGATCCCTCCCCAGATTGAAGTGGGGCGTGACGAATTCGAGATGATAATCTTTTTGGGGATCGACCATCGAGCCGCAGGAAAGAAAAGCGCCGCGCAGAAAATCCGAAAACTGGACATCCGCTTCAAAATTCGCGCGGTTGATGCGCAGGCTGACGGCGGGGCCGCCGTGGCCGAAAGATTCAAAGACCGCGCGGGCCTTTTCTCCGCGCACCGAGACTTCCGTGAACATACGTCCATCGGCCCGCTTATGTGCCCGAACGGACGGCCGAAACGAAAAAAGCGCCCCGAACAGCGAAGCGCAAAGTTCGGAAACGCAGGCATGTTCGCTGGAGGCCGCCACGATCTCCGAGCCGAACCGCCTGCCGAACAGCAGCATCCCGTAAAATTGAGCGCGCCGGCTCTCCGCGCTTTCCGGAAGCCGGGCGCAAAGTTCCTTTTTGACTTCATGCGCGTAGGACATAGTGCCACCCCAAAACGGCCATCAGGTTTTCTGGATATCCCGGTGATTGACGGCCGCGCGCACGCCCTTCTCCCGCAGATGCCGGTAGAGCGCTTCCGCGATCGCCACGGAACGGTGCTTGCCGCCCGTGCAGCCGATGGCGACGACGAGCTGGCTCTTGCCTTCCTCGATGTAATGCGGCAGCAGAAAATCGATCATGTCGAACAGCTTGACCAGAAATTTGCACGTCACATCCGATGAAAAGACAAAGTCTTTTACCGGCGCATCGAGCCCCGTGAGGTGCGTGAGCTTCTCGACATAAAACGGGTTGGGAAATCAGCGGACGTCGAATACGAGGTCGCCTTCGGTGGCCGGACCGTATTTGAAGCCGAAAGACATGCAGTTGACCAGAAAAGCGGTGGGGTTATCCCCCAAAAACAGGACGGACAGCCGCTGTTTGAGTTGGGCGGGCGAAAGATTGCTCGTGTCGATGATATAATCCGCGCGCTCTCTGGCGGGGCTCAGGATACGCCGCTCTTCCGAGAGCGCCTCCTGGATGGAACCGCCCGGATGCGAGAGCGGATGCATCCGCCTGGTCTCCTTGAACCGCCGCATCAGAACCTGGTCGTTGGCGTCGAGGAAAAGGATCTTGTAATCGACGCCCTCTTCTTTCAGCTTTTCGAGATCGGCAAACAGGCTGTTGAACAGATCGCCGCCGCGCACGTCCGTCACCACGGCCATATTTTGGATCTTGCCGCCCGTTTGCAGGCAGAGCTCCGCAAATTTGGGAATAAGCGCGGGCGGCATGTTGTCCACGCAATAGAATCCGATATCCTCCAGCGCGCCCACCGCCTTGGATTTTCCGGCGCCCGAAACGCCGGTGACGATCACGATCGCCATGTTTTCATCCCCTCCCCTTTTTACATCCGCCGGGTTCACGACCCGATGACGCGGATCTCGCTTTCGAGCGAAACGCCGGTCTTTTCTTTTACGGTCTCTTGGATTTTCCGAATCAGCGCGATGACATCCGCACAGGTCGCGCCGCCCAGATTAACGATGAATCCGGCATGTTTCTCACTGACGGCCGCGCCTCCGACGCGCGTGCCTTTCAGACCGCACTGATCGATGAGCGTACCGGCATAATGGCCCGGCGGACGCTTGAAAACGCTGCCCGCACTGGGATATTCGAGCGGCTGCTTCGCTTTCCGGCGGTCCATCAGTTCCTTCATCCGGGCGGAAATGCGCTCTTTCTCGCCCGGGGCAAGCGCAAAATGCACCCGTGTGACGATCTTGCCCGAACCGGCATAGATACTGTGCCGATAGGCGAAATCATGCTCCGCGCCCGAATAGCTTCCGATCACGGCGCCGTCAAGATACCCCGAGCGATCGACCACGTCGCGCATCTCGCCGCCGTAGGCCCCCGCGTTCATAAAAACGGCGCCGCCCGCCGTGCCGGGAATGCCATAGGCAAATTCGAGCCCCGTCAGGCCCTCGTCCCGCGCGAAAAGGCAGACCTCTTTCAGCGAGGCGCCCGCGCCGCAGAGCACACCCGTTTCCTCGCGCCGGATTTCCTTTAAAGCCGCAAGTGAGATCACCGCGCCGGGATAGCCTTTGTCGGCGATGAGCAGATTGCTCCCATTGCCGAGCGCGAGCACCGGAACGCTCCGCTTCCGGCATTCATCCGCCGCGGCCGCCAGCTCTTCTACCGTATGCGGGCGGAAAAACAGCCTTGCCGGGCCGCCGATGCGGAAAGTGGTATGGCGGGCCATCGGCTCGTTTTCCAAAACCTCTATGCCATGCGAAACGGCAAACGCCGCTAATGCGGCAAAATCGATTTCCGGCACGCAAGCACCTCCGTTTTGACTGGGATTTTCAGCGGATATCCCGTCCGCGCTTTTTCAATATCCACGCCGCAAGGCTCTCGAACGTCCGGTTGACGATCAGTTCCTCCGGGAAATCGATCTCTTTTAACATGTCGAGCGCTTTGCCGACGTCACCAACGGAAAAACAGCTGTGCGCGTCCGAATTGACGACGACGGGCACTTCGTATTTCTTGCACAGGAGCGCGATCTGACGGCAGTTCGCGGGCGCGTCCTTTTTATCGAAAGAATGGCTGTTGATCTCGACCAGCTTGCCTTTTTTCTTGAAGACCGGAATGACTTTTTCATAATCGTACCGGTAGACGCCGCGGCCGCTGTGGCCGATGACATCGATCTCTGGGTTTTCCGCCAGCGCAAGATAGGCCTGCGTATGCTGTTCCAGCGTGCCCGGCGCGCAGCAGGGCTCGTGGAACGAGGCGATCAGCCAGTCGAGCTCTTTCTGATACCGCTTGATGATATCGATATGGCCTTCGTAATCGAGGATATTGGCTTCCGCGCCGTGCAGGACACGCACGCCGCGGATGTATCTGGGCAGCGTGCGCAGGCTGCCGAAATGCCAGGAATGCGCGCCGTCCGGCATCGCCTGACCGTGGTCGGTGACGGCGATGGCCTTCATGCCCCGCTGCGAAGCGAATTCCGCCAGCTCGAGCACCGTGCTGAACGCATGGCTGCTCGCCACCGTATGCGTATGGGTATCGGTTTCCAAAGGCGCGGGTGTCGGCGTATCAGTAGGCATCCCAGTCCACTTCCTTTTCTTTATTCGGATCCTTGATCTTTTCCGTTTCGGAAGAAACGCCGAGCTTTTCAAGAAGCTCCTGCGCGGCGTTATATCCCATTTTTTTCTGCCGGTTGTTCATGGCGGCCACTTCGAGAATGATGGCCAGATTGCGTCCCGGCTTGACCGGAATGGTGAGGGACGGCACTTTTACGCCGAGGATCTCGGTCTGCTCGCTCTCCATACCCATGCGGTCGTAGATCTTGTTGCTGTTCCAGACTTCGAGGTGGATGACCATATCCACCTTTTCGGTGACCTTGACGGCGCCCATGCCGAACAGGCGGCGCGCATTGACGATGCCGATGCCGCGCAGTTCGACGAAATGCCGGATATTTTCCGGCGAGGTGCCCACAAGAGTCCTGCTGCTGACGCGGCGGATCTCCACCGCGTCGTCGGCGATCAGGCGATGACCGCGCTTGACGAGCTCGATGGCCGTCTCGCTCTTGCCCACGCCGCTCTCGCCCATGAGCAGGATGCCCTCGCCGTAAACTTCGACCAGCACGCCGTGCCGCGTGATGCGCGGAGCGAGCTGGACATTGAGGTAGGATATGAGCCCGGACAAAAAGCCCGAAGTCGGCTCCGTCGTGCGCAGGAGCGGCACGCGGTACTGCCTCGCGCTGTCGAGCATCTCCGGGAAAACATCCATGTTCCGGCAGATGACGACGGCAGGCGGCTTGTGCTCGAACAGCCGGCTGATGGCGACACGCCGCTTATCCGGCATGAAACGCTGTAAAAAAGAAATCTCCGTGAGACCGCAGATCTGGATGCGTTCACTGTCGAAATGATCAAAAAAACCGGTGAACTGGAGACCGGGACGATTGACATCCGTGCGGGAGATCAGCACTTTTTCCGGATCTTCCGGCATATAGAGGTTCTCCAGAGACAGCTCACGGATGATCTTGGACAAAGGGACCGTGAATTCATTCGCCATGGAGACCTATCCTTTCTTTCAAAAAAATCAGACAAAAACGGCCGAGCGTCCCAGCCTTTTTATTTTATTATAGTACGAAAGCCGCGGGGATTCAAAGGTTTTTTCCCCGCGGGCGGGTTGTCCGTTTTTCTTCTTAGGTGTAAAATGAGCAGAAAAGGAGGCAGCCCTATGGTATTTGCCGTCATTTTTAAATTGGAACAGCACACCAAAGAGCAGGAAAAAGTGGCGGAAGCCGTCAAAAAGGCTTCCAACGGCATCTGGTGCAATTTCTGGGACGGATTCTGGATGATCCAATCCAACTGCCCGAACGCGAACGACATCGTCAAATGCGTCGCGCCGTTCCTCACGAAAGACGACCGACTGTTCGTTTTTGAAGTGAAGAACAACCGTCAGGGATGGCTCTCCAAGGACGAATGGGATTATCTGAACGAGCATGTTTTCAGCGAAAAACAGAAAAAATACGAGTTTTTTGGGCGGGAAGATGACGCTTGACGCCGGAAGCCGTTGCGGTCCCTTTGCAGATATGCTATCATAAGCATATCTGCGCGGGAGTGGCGGAATGGCAGACGCGCCGGTCTTAGGAGCCGGTACTTCGTGTGTGTGGGTTCGAGTCCCATCTCCCGCACCACCAGTTGCACTGGAGGCAGGTTGCGCCCTTCACATTTGTGGAGGGCGTTTTGCTTTCTCCCCGCGTCGAAATGCGCATATTTTTTTGACCAGACCAGCCGACAAAGACCGCATAGGCAAGCCGCCTATGCGGTTGTTTTTATGAGATCAATCCTTTCTTTCTTCCCGCCTCGACCGCCATCAGACGGGTGGAAACGCCGAGCTTGCCGAAAATACTCAGCAAGTGCGTTTTCACCGTCGCCTGCGAGATGCAGAGCCGCTCGCCGATCTCCCGGTTGGTGATCCCACGCGCCAATTCGGAGAGCACCTCCGTTTCGCGCGCCGACAGCGTATCCGGACGTTCCCGCGCGGCGGACGGCTTGATGCAGGCCAGGATCTCCCGTACGAAATCCGGTTCCGCGCCGTGCTCCGCACGGTATTCGGACGAGCGCTCCAGCAGCGGCAGCAGCGTGGCGCGTTCCAGATAAAAGGGCAGTAAGATGCGGTCTTGATACGCATAATGGACGGCTTCGCGAAACAGGTTGCGGATCTCACGCCGGATGTCATCGGAAGGCTTCGCGCGCGTCAGCAAAACGATCTTGAACAATCCCGCTTCGATCAAGCGCAGCTTGTTTTTATGCATCCGGGAAAAAGCGAGGATATCCTGCACTTCTTCCAACACGCCCGGATCGTCCTCCCGGCGGGCCAGAACGCGGGCGCGCACAAGCCGCATGAACGGCTGCCTGCTCAGCAGCCGGGCGGATTTCAGTTCGTCTATGAATCGGTCCGCCATGCTTTGCGGAAGCATGCCGGCACAGTCAAATTCATAGATCAGCCTGGACAGGGTCAGCGTGCTGATGGAAGGATAGGTCGAAAAGATTTTCCGGACCAAAGCGGCGCCGGCATCCGGCTCGCCGCTCAGCAATCTCAGCTCGGCCAGATGATAGATCATGGTGATATCCGTGACATCAGAGCGGCCGCGGTTATCGGCCAGACAGCGCCGCTCCTGTTCCAGCGTTTCGGCCGCTTTGTCCAATTCCATCCGGCGAAAATAAACGCCCGTCAGCCCGAAATAATAATTGCTGCCTGCCCCCGAACCCATCCACGGGGACGAGCGGTAATAGCCATAGGCCTGCTTGTAACAATCCAGGCTCGCGTTCAGCTCGCCGGCCTCTTCACGAATCTGCGCCAGCTGGTCCACAGCCATAAAATCGACAAAAGCGTTAGTGCCCGCGCAAAGCCGTATCGCCTCTTTTACACAGCGTTCCGCTTCTTTATAGTCGAGGTGTTCCATCAGAACGACCGAATTTTCCACCAGCACCATCGCCTGCGTCACCATGCCGAGATGCAGATCGTTGATCTGGTCTGCCGTCAACGGCTGGCGCCCCGTATTCACGGCCATACTGGTACTGAAATACGGTTCTACGAGCTGGGCCGCCTGAAACAGCGCCGTATCGCCGTAATGTAACCGGATCTGCTCAAACAGCAGGCGGCAGCGCTCCGCATTCATATTGCCCATGTTGAACATAAAGCACTGCACCGTCAGGTCAGCGTCGGTGATCAACTGCTCGACGGGGACTTGATCGAGATAATGCCACGCTTCCATGCGCCCGCGCATCGCCTTTGCCAGCCGCATCACGTTTTGATAGTCGGCCGCCGCGCAGGAGATCCGCAGAGCCTCTTCAATATCTCCCCGCCGCTCATAGGCACCGGCAGCCCGGGCGGAAAGATCTGCGCGGCGTTTTGCAGGCAGGTGTGAAAACTGCTGGATGAGGTATTCGGAAAGGATGTTGTGATACCGGTAAAGGCCGTTTTGCTCGTCGAGGCAGATCAGGAACAGGTTCTTCCGTGTCAGAGAATCGATCATTTCGTCAAAGGCCGCAGGCGAAAACCCGTCGATCATCGCGGCGCAGAGGTCGGCGTCAAAATAAGAAAGAAAGCCCGTTGCCGTCAGAAAATCCCGCTCGGCCCGCGAAAGCGCCTCCACGATCTCCTTTGTCAGATATTCCGCGGCGATCCCGCCGCCTGCGCGCAGCATCCGGCCGGAAAAGCCGAGAGACCCCGCCGCCGCCGCCAGCTGCAGACCGCCGATCCAGCCTTCGGCAAACCGGCTGAGCTGTTCCATCTGTTCGTTCGTTCCGCTGAGTTTCAGCGTCTGCCGCAAAAAAAGCAGACTTTCCTCCGGCGTGATCTGCATCTGCCTGCCGTCGATGAACAAAAGGCGTCCG
>CAUULH010000027.1:0-10795 GCA_963545875.1 uncultured Ethanoligenens sp. | reverse complement strand
ACCGCACGATACGCTTCAAATTCCCGGATTCGCAGTTCCGGTTTATACGGTCTTACATAGCCGAACAACCAAAAGCCCCTTTCACCTAAACACAATATCGGAGGCCGGTTGATCTCAAAGAATCAAACCTGCATTGCCTATATTCTACAGGATACCCCATGTAATTGCAATGAATAAACTGTAAAAACAGTGCCGCCCGGGCGCAAACCCCGAACGGCAAAGAAAAACAAGCAAAAAATCAGGCTTTGATCTGCTCTGCAAAACGTTTTCCGAAATCAACCGCGCCGGCATATTCCTCTTCGGAAGGCACGAAACGGGCGGTATAGCCGTTTTCAAACACGTTAAGCTTCATGCCTTTGAGCCGCTCGATCAGCATGGGAACCGCCTCGCCGCTCCAGCCAAACGAGCCAAACGCAGAAGCCGGACGGCCTTTGGCGTTGACAAGATCCAGCGATGCGGCAAGCAGCCAGATCGGGCGCACGGCGTCTTTGTTGATGGTGGGCGAGCCGAGCAGAAAACCGTCGTTCTCGTTGAGCTTTTTCGTCATTTCCTCAAACGGATGTTCGTTAGCGTCCATCAGTTCCACTTCGGCATCCGGGAGCACTTTTTTGATGCCTTCGGCGATCTTTTCACCGAGCTTGCCGGTGTAGCCATAGGCGCTGCAGTAGAAGATCGGGATGTATTTGCGCGTGCGCACGGCAGGCTGGCTCCATTTTTCATAAAGCGCCTTGGCCTGGTCGAGGTAGCCGCCTTTGGTCAGCACGGGGCCGTGGCTGGTGCAGACCGTATCGGCCTCCACCGTGGCCAGTTTGGCGAGCCCTTTGAGCACATACGGCTTGAACGGCCCGAAAATGGCGTAAAAATAATTTTCAAAAGCGCTCTCGTAGCGCTGCGGATAGGTGACATGGATATCCACCATGCGCGGTTCACAGTAATGCGAGCCGAGAAAATCGCAGGTAAAGATGGTCTTTTCCGCTTCGTAATAGGTGAACATCGAATCCGGCCAGTGCAGGAACGGCGCGATCATGAACCGCAGGATTTTTCCGCCGCCGAGATCGAGCGTCTCGCCGTCTTTTACCGCGCGGAGATGCGCGCCGGGCAGATTGGTGATGCTGCGCAGATAGATGCAGCCGGCCTGTGAAGCCAGCACTTGGATCTGCGGGGCGACTTGGAGCAGCTTGGCGAGCGAACCGGAATGGTCCGGTTCGTTGTGGTTCATAATCACATAATCGATCTTGGAAGGGTCGATGACGCTCCGGACATTTTCGATGTATTCATCGAAATAGCGCGGGTGAGTGGTCTCGATCAGCACATTTTTTTCGCCTTTGATCAAATACGAATTGTAGGACGTGCCGAATTCCGTACGCATGATGACATCGAAGATCCGCATGTTCGGGTTGAGCACGCCAACGGAGTAAACGTCTTCTGAAAGTTTGATAGCACCCAAATCGATTCACCTCAACAGTCTGTTCATTTTTGTCCGCCGCGGGCGCGGCTTTCTTCAAATAGACCCGTGCCGGGAGGAAAACCCTCCGCCGCACGGGCCTGTTTTGAATTCGCTTTATTCCTGAACTTCAAAAAGATCTTTGCCTACGCCGCACATCGGGCAGACGAAATCATCCGGCAGGTCTTCCCATTTGGTGCCGGGAGCGATCCCGCCGTCCGCATAGCCTTCCGCCTCGTCATACACAAAGCCGCATACGCTGCAAACATATTTTTTCAAAACAAATATCTCCTTTTCTGTTTTCATTACATGTCTATTATACAATCTTTGAGGTTGGTTTGTAAACAGTATTGCCGAAAAAGAGAGAATCAAAACCTGCCGGAAAACCGCGGCATCTGCCAAAACGTATCCCGCTCATATGGGCTTCCGTCATCCAGCTCGCCGCGGAGCACGCTTTCCACCGAATAGATCCCGTCTTTTTTCGCATAGGCGGCGGTATCGCGGCCGTCTTTTTCTTCGCCCTCGTAGACGAGCTCGCGCCGGTGCGGCAGGGTACGGGAGATCCGCAGCACTTTTCGAATCTTATGTACGGCGCGTCTGCCCAATTTTTCCGGCGGAGAAATCTCCGGCCGGGCGTTTTTCAAAAATCGGACGGAAGCGAGATACGAGCCGCCGCCTTTCGGGCCGCGCAGCCGCCATTCGCCAGGCTCGGGCGAGGGGACGGCGAGCGAATCGATCTGCGCGCCGCCCGTCTCTTTTGTCTGCCGCAAAGGGAACGACCGTCCGGATGGGGAGACGAGGGAAAACCGCCCGTCCGGCTCGCCGCCCGCCGCCATCAGGCAGATCTCGAACGTTTCCGCCGCGCTGTCCACGGCAAAAGGATCGTTTACACCATCCGTCAGGTCGCCGCCGCGAAGCACCAGCCCGTCCGGCGTCTGGCCGGAAGATCCCGCGGATGCGGGCGAAACGGGTACCGGGACCGGCTGTCTTCCGGAGACGGCGGCTTCCAGAAACGGCCAGATATACTGCCCGCTCTGCATTTGGATGTGGTTCAAGGCCAATGTGCCGGCGGGACGCCCCTGCGGGCTCTGCGCGCTCTTTACCGTAACGACGCCGTCGTTTTTTCCCCAGAGCGAGAGGATATGCTCACCCGCCCAGATGCGGCTGAGAACCGGCCCGCTGCCGTCGCCCGCGAAATTAAAGAGCGGCACGGGCATCGGGACGGCGTCGGTCTTTTGCCGATAGGCCGCCATATAGCCCGTCTGCATCACATAGCAGCCGTCGCTGTGGACGCCCATGCGTTCCCCGAGCGGAAAACCGGCGGACGAATAGGCGAGGTCCGCGAGCTCGGAGCCCCAGTGCGGTGTGCTGAGCGTATAAATGGCGGAAAGATACGGCGCCGCACCGTAATACACCGCCGCTGTTTCGACATCCACACCGCCTTTGCTGTGTGCCGCCGCGATGACCGACGGCGTTCCGAAATGGCGGCAGATCTCTTCCAGCTCTTTTGCCAAAATGCGGCCGTTGTTCCACATATCCATCGGCTTTTCTTTTTCGGCCGCAAAACCGGCGAACGCCGTGCGGTATCCGGCCGCCGCCGCGCGGGCATACATTTCGTTCTGCCCGTAAAGCTCGCTCGGCGTCCAGAAACTGCGCGCCGGCTGTCCGAGCCCCGGCACGAAGACGATGACCGGCATCTCCGGCCGGCCGCCTTTTCCCGCATACCAGCCGCCGCGCCCAGCACGGTCATATACGCCCATCAGGCGCGGCGGCTCCTCACTGTGTCCCATCGGGCTTTCCCCCTTGTTTTGCCAGATGGTATCAGCATATGCGGGCGTTACGGCGCCGGTCCCGGACAAGGCGCTCAGCCGCCGACAAGTTTGGCCAGCGCATAGATGTCGCTTTCGATACGGGCCGCGTAATCATCCGGTGAGGCCGCGGCGTTTTTCGGCAGTTCGAGCAGAGCGGCTTTCGCCCCCTGCGTGGAGGCCCAGAGGCTGAAAAAGCCGTCGCAGTTCGCGTCAAAGGCTCTTTGACGGTGGCTGACCGTGGCGTTTGCGAAAAGCGCCGTTACCGAAGGGTCGCCCACCAGATGGTCTTCCCAGCCGTGTACGTCTACCACGGCTGCGGGCTTCAGCGTTTTCACCAGGTCGGCGAGCCCGGCGCTTTCCGGGACGGAGAGCGGCGTTGCTTCCGTATAGTTGCGCGCGTCGGTAAGCGTGCGGAAACCTTCCGGAAAATCGCGGTTGATATCGACGCCCCGCGAGATCTGGCAGCGGCCCTTGCCGTTTGCCGTCGTGCCTTCGGCAAGTCCGTCCGGGTTGGCGGAAGCCACCAGATAGAGCGCCGTGTGCCCGAGCGCCGCGCGGTCTTTCGCGGCTGCCGCGGCTGCCGCGTTCCCGATATCCACCAGTATCTGCCCGTCGCGCGGGTAGTCGTCCTCAAAGCCGTGGATCTCGAACGTAAGCAGAATCGAGGCCTTCACCTGGCCCTGCGGCAGGATGCGCACGCAGGTGAGCGAGGTGCCGAGCCCGCTTTTGCCATACGAAAACGTGCCGACAGCCGGCAGAGCGGAAAGCTGCGTTTTGATCTGCTTTTGAGCGGCGGAGCCGGCCGAAGGGGAAGAACGGGCCGGCACCGTTTCGGTGAAAAGCAGCGAGAGCAGCAGAGAAAAAGCCACCAGCATCACGAGCAGAGCCACCGCCCGGGATTGTTTCCGAAGCATGTCCATTTCAGTTCCCGGCGCCGGCGTCGGCTCCGTGCCTCCCTTGCCGGAAGATCTGAAGCAGGCGTCTGCCCGCCAGCACGACGAGCAGGACGCCGACCGATACGAGCGCCGTAAAGCCGCCGGGTGCCACGCTGAGCTGATAAGAAGCAAACAGCCCGGCCAGAATATCCACTACGCTGAACAGCACGGAGAAGAACAGCGTCTGCTTGAAGCTGCGGTGGAGCTGGAGCGCCGTGGCGACCGGCAAAGCGATCATGGAACTGATGACGAGCACGCCGACCACGCGGATGGAAACGGAGATGGCCGAGGCGACCAGCACGGAGAAAACATAATTCAGGATGCGCACGTGAACGCCGGCCACGCGCGCGGCGTCTTCATCGTAGGCGATGTAAAGGAGCGGATGGTAGAACAGCAGCAGCATGGCGACCGAAGCGAGACTGAGCACCACGACGGCCGCGAGGTCGGATTCCGTGACCGTGAGGATGCTGCCGAAGAGGAACGAATCCGCGTTGGCGTGGAGCATGCCGGAGCTGATGATGGTGATGGCTACGCCGACGGCGAGCGCCAGCACGATGGAGAGGATGAGGTCGGTGAATTTGCGGAAATAGGTACGCAGGAATTCGATGAGCGCGCCGCAGAGCGAGGTGAAGACAAAAGCGCCCACCACGGGGTTTCCGCCGGTAAGGAGACCGATGGCCACGCCGGCGAGCGAGGCGTGCGAGAGCGTGTCGCCGATCATCGAATAGCGCCTCAGCACCAGAAAGATCCCGATGCAGGGGCAGAGAATGGCGATAAAGAACGACACGATCAGGGCGTTTTGCATAAAGGCATATTGCAGCATGATTTTCTTTTCCTCCGGCGCTTTAGAACGTCTGGTGCAGATATTCGCGGGCATACTGTTCCGGCGTGCAAAGGTGGCCGTGCCCGCCCGCCAGATGATAGATCAGCGTGGAATTGGCGATGGCCGCCTGGAGGTTGTGCTCGATGGAGACGACCGTGATGCCCTTTTCCCGGTTCAGGTCCTTCAAAAGCGCATAGATCTCCTTTTGACTGCCCACATCCACGCCGGTGGACGGCTCATCGAGGATCAAAAGATCCGGGTCGCCCATCAGCGCGCGGGCAAGGCGTACTTTCTGTGCCTGCCCGCCTGAGAGCGTGCCCATCAGGCGGCCGGAGAAAGTCTCCATATGCACCTGCGCGAGCGCCAGCGGCACGACGGCTTTTTCCCGTATTTTGAGCAGACGGCGGTAGCTGTTCAGCATTTCAAAAACGGTGATGGGAAAAGCCGCGTTCGTCTCATGCTTCTGCGGCACATAGCCGATACGGCGGGCCGTCACCGTGATCCTGCCGGAGACCGGCTTGATAAAACCCAGGATCAGCCGCGCCAGCGTGCTTTTGCCACTGCCGTTCTCGCCAAGGATGGAAACATATTCACCGTCTTCGATCTCAAGATGCACATCGTCCAGCGTATAAGGCGCAAAGCCCGTATAAGAAAAGCGGAGATGCTCCACGTTCACCATCGGCTGGTCTCCTTCCGGAACACCCCGGCAAGCGGGGCCGTTTTTCTCTATTATACGTTGAAATGCGAACGGTTTGCAAGTCGTATAACAAGAATAAACAGCCGCCGTTTATGAAACGTGAGCTTCAGGTAAGTGCCGGGCGAGCCTTCACCGCGACTGCTGTTCCTGCGAAGACGAAGTAGCGGCCGCGTGCTGACAGCCCTGCGTATCGACCGTATAACTGCCCTGATGGATGAGCTGGCTGATAAGCACGAGCTGATAGCCTTCTTTCTGGAGCGTGTCGATGATGCCGGGCAGAGCTTCCGGCGTGTGAAGCGCCGCATTGTGGAACAGGATGATGGAGCCCGGCTTGACGGACGAGAGCACCCGTTTTTGGATCGCTTCCGCCGAGATCCCTTTCCAGTCCAGACTATCATCGTGCGATATGGGCGCAATGTAAAAGGGCATGTCAATATTTCCAATGGATATCCACTTTCTCGTTCGTGAGTAAAACGCGATCGATGAGGGATTGCGCGACCGATTTTTTGCCCATGAGATCGAGTTCTGAAAAGGCGCGCTCCGGCGGCCGGGACGACGCGGCAGGGCGGGCGGCACCGATCTTCCCGAGCAGCTCCTGCTTACGCGTATCGAGCGCCGTCAGCCGCTCGTTGATGTACCCGGCAGCCACATCGTTGGCTTCGGCGAGCGCGTCCATCAGGTGCGAGATCTGCTCCTCGATCTTTACCCGCTCGATCTTGACGGCGTTCTGCTTTTCAAAGGCCGCTTCGCCCGGCGGGACGGCGGCGCGGAGCTTGCCGATGCGCTCGGCGATCATCGGTTCGACGGCGGCCTCGATATCGGCCGCCTGCGGGTGCTCATGTCTGGCCGTGCAGAGGTGCAGGTTCGTTTTGCCGGAGCAGACGAAGTAGACATAGCCGCCGCGCGCGTGGACGACCCGCATGGCGTAGCCGCAGTAGCCGCATTTGACGAGTCCCGAGAGCCAGGAATATTTTCCTGAACCGGCGTTTTTGATCTGCTTGTTGCGGGCCATCTTGTTTTGGCAGAGCAAAAAGGTCTGCGAGTCGACTACGCCGTCGTGATGCGCGAGGGCGGCGAGCTGGTTTGTCAGATCGGTGTATTTGGCCGCGCCGCCGCCCCTTTTGCCAAAAAGCCACAGCGCGCGCCTGCCCGTGTATTCGGAGACGTCGTTATACGGGATCGCGCCGTGCCGTTTATAGAAATCGTAGATGTCCGCGTCGGCGCGGACATAGGAGGGATTGTGCAGGATCCGTGAGACGGACACGTTGTCCCACGTTCTGCGGCTGATGCCCGGGCGGTCCTCTTTCGCTAGCCATGCGGCGATCTTTCCGAGACTTTCACCGCTGTAAGCGTAGCGGTGGAAAATCGCCTTGACGATCTCGATCTCGTCCGTGGGCACGAGCATGGAAGCGCGCTTGCCGCCGATCTCGGTGCGCTGGATCTTGAAGCCGAACGGCGCGGGACCGCCGAGATAGGCGCCGCGTTTTGCCCGCTGGTGATAATTGTCTTTGATGCGCTCCGCGATCGTCTCGCGTTCCAGCTGGGCGAACACCATGATGATGTAGACCATCGCGCGGCCGACGGGTGTTCCGGTGTCGAATTTTTCATTGACCGAGACGAATTCCGCGCGGTGCTCATTGAGAATCTGCCAGATCATCCCGAAGTCGGTGATCGAGCGGCTGATGCGATCCAGCCGGTAGACGACGATCTTGCTGATCTCGTCGTGTTTGACGGCGCGCATCATCTTCTGAAATGCCGGCCGGTCCGTGTTTTTGCCGGAATAACCTTTATCTTGGAAAACGATGGATTTTTCGCCGCACTCACGCTTACAGAGCTCGATCTGCCCTTCGATGCTGACCGAGTCTTTTTTATCGACGGACTGGCGGGCGTAAATGGCGATCAAGTCTTTATCGCTCCTTTCATCCGGACGGCCGCAACCGAATCCACTTTTTTTGGCAAGCCGGACAGGCAGGGAAGCATAAGATCTTTTGGGGGTGAGCGGCATGCCGCGCAGAAAAAAAGAGTGGGAGCCGCGCGTGGTGGCGGAAACGAGCCCGGACATGACCGATGAAGAACGCGCCGAGACGATGCGGCGCTGTGCCAGAGAAGTTGATGAGATCTTCCGGATGTACGGCGGACAGACGGATACGCAGGACACCGGGCAGGATGCCCCCAAATAGACCATCGCGGCATAAAAAGGCCCGCCGATGAGAGAACATCGGCGGGTCTTTATTCGCTTCTGGCGGCCTGTTCCTGTGCCGCGATGATCCCCAGCGTGTCTCCGATCGCGCTGAAAAAGCTCGCGAGGATGTTGACATCCTCGATGTCGAATTCTTCGGAGATCGCGATAGCGGTCGAGGTGGCCAGAACGGCGAGTTTTTCGCCCGGGATGTTCCTTATGCTCGACATAAGTATCACCTGGGCCAATCTATGCGGGAAACCGGACAAACATGTGGAAGATCCGTCAAAAAAGGAAATTTCCTGACGCGGACGCCGGATGCCGCCGGGTCATGCGTTCGCCTGAAGTTCGCTTTCACGGTCATATTCTTTTGAAAGCTCCTCGAAAAGCGTCTTGACCGAAACGATCTCGTTCACTTTCCAGCCGTTGGCTCCGATGAACGCGAAGCCGTTTTCAAAATTGCCTTTGCGGGCGTTGGCGAGCGCTTTGAAGATGCAATAAGGGCTGTTCTGCTGCTTGCAGGTCACGATACAATGAAACGGACATTCGGACGGATGCATCTCGCCCAGAGCCACTTTTGCCAGAAACGCGTTTTTAATGGCGCGCCCGGGCATTCCCACCGGGCTCTGGATGATTTCGATATCCTCTTTTTTGCAGGCGACATAGGCGTTTTTGAAGGCGGGGCTGACATCGCATTCTTCCGTGGCGACGAACCGGGTGGCCATCTGCACGCCCGACGCGCCCAAGTCGAAAAAGCGTTTGATATCCGCTCCGCTGAAGATCCCGCCCGCGGCGATCACCGGGATCGCCTTCCTGGTCCGCATCTGGATCGGGCGAAGTACTTGGAGGATTTCACCCAGCAGATTTTCCAGAGAGTAGGCTGGGTCATCGATCTGGTCTTTATGAAAGCCGAGATGTCCGCCGGCCAAAGGCCCTTCGAGGACGAAAGCATCCGGCGTGTAGGCGTATCGTTCCGACCACCGCCGCGTGATCACGCGGGCCGCCCGCGCGGAAGAGACGATGGGGACTAATTTCGTATGGCATCCCTTCGGCAGATAAGAAGGAAGTGTGAGGGGAAGGCCCGCGCCGGAGAAGATGATGTCGATTCCTTCTTCGATCGCCGCCTTGACCACCTCGCCGTAATCGCTGAGCGCGACCATGATATTGATGCCGAGGACGCCGTCCGTTTTGCTCCGGGCAAGGCGGATCTCTTTTCTCACGGCGGCGGCGTTGTCTGCGGGGCTGAAACCCGTCCCATGCACCATGCCAAGCCCGGCCGCGGAAAGAACGCCGACTCCTCCTTCGTTCGCCACGGCCGAGGCAAGACCGGCGAGCGATATGCCCACGCCCATACCGCCCTGGATCAGCGGTGTTCTAATGGTGAGGTCACCGATCAATAACGGCTTCTGATCAAAATACGGAATCATATCTTTCCTCGTTTCTTCACACAGCGTCCCTGCGAAAAGGGCGCGTATCTTGCATGTCGTTGCCTCTATCATATAGCTTTGCCTGTTTTGTTGTCACCCTACCAAGTCCAGCCGACTGTCTACCCCTGGTTTTGAGAAAGTAGAGAAGAAAAAAGGCAACTCTACCAACAGTAGAGTTGCCTTTTTCAGCTTGCCGAGGGGCTATTTGTGCCGGATCTTCAAATTTTGCCATAGCAGAAGAATAACTTGACCCGGGATGCCCAAAATGAAGAGCAGCCATAGATTTCTGGACAAAAAAGACATGTAGAGCGAGAATAAGACGCCCCACATGAAGACCGAGAGAATGATGCAATTCGTTACCCAGCGGCGGCGCCCCCAGATGGAATTCAAAACCAGAACAACGAGCGACGCGACGGGCACAGCGTAGATATAGAGGAGCCAGGAGTGATCGAACGAGGTCAGAAAAGTATGATAGCTCACAAAAAGCAGAGTGGAGATCAGAAACACGAACGAAACGGAAAGCGAGGTGATGATGAGCCGGTTCCGCCTTTTCTGCTTAGAGGAATTCACCGTTTGCGGCGGATGTTCGGACTCGAGAAGATAATCTACCGTAACGCCGAACAGGCCGGCCAGCTCTTTCAAGACGGCGATATCCGGAACGGATTCCGCCCGCTCCCATTTTGAGACCGCTTTATCGGTATAATTCAGCTTTTGCGCCAGCTCCGCCTGCGTGAGATTCGTCAGTTTTCGCAGCTTGACGATGTTTTTGGCGATCACAGGCTTCAAGTCTTCCATATGGATGCGGTCCCTTCCGTATAAAATGGGCTCATACCTCGCTGTATATATCCTTACAAAGTATACTGGATAAAGACGCGAAAAGCAAATGCCTTGACCGTTCCTCCCGCCGCGGGACTATTTTTTTCATATCCAATCTATCAACACTCCATTGGATCGGATAATGGCCCGACCCGCGAGCCGTTTGGATGAGCGTGTTGTCGTAGTCGCCGTAGGGCGCGCGGAAAAGGATGGGACGCTTGCCGGTGATCTTTTCGATCTTGTCGTCGCAGTCGCTGATCTGCTTCTGCATATCGGCGGCGGAGAGCTTCGTCATGTGCGGGTGCGTGTTGGAATGGTTCATCACTTCGTTGCCGGCGTCGGCCAGCTCTTTCACAGATTCCGGATATTTGTCCACCCACTGCCCCACGACGAAAAAGGTGGCGTGGATGTGGTGCTGGTCCAAGATCTGGATGAGCTTCGACGTGTCTTCGTTCCCCCACGCAGCGTCGAAGCTCAGGCTGGCGATCTTTTCCGTGCGGTCTACGCTGTAAATGGGCAGATCCCGTTTGCCCGCGGCGGCGGATACGGCGCGCGGAATGAGCTGGATGAGGAAAAATCCCAGCGCGACGCAAAGCACGGCGGCCAGCGCCGTAAAGACCAGCGTGCTTTTTTTGAATACCCAGACTTTCAAAATGGTTTGCC
>CAUULH010000026.1:0-10834 GCA_963545875.1 uncultured Ethanoligenens sp. | reverse complement strand
TAAGGATCAAAGAAAAAACTGTTTTTTGACGGAGGATTGAGCCATGAATCCATGTCCGCGCTGCGGGGCGCCAACAGAACCTGACCAGCATTTCTGCACCCGATGCGGTCTGCGGCTGAACGGACCGAAAGCCGCACAGCCGGAGTTTCCGATCGCTTCGGCATCCGGCGGCGCCGCGGTCGCGGGCAGGCTGCCTGTCTCTCCCTTCACGCCTTCGGCGACGCCCTATTTTATTTGGAGCTTGGTCCTTTTCCTTCTGCTCAACCCGATCGGCGCGCCGCTGGCTCTTGCCGCTCTTTTTTATACGATAGAAGCCCATGCCGGGCATCAAAGCTTCCAGGCGATCGAAAAAGCCCGCCTGCTTTGTCTCGTTTCTACCGTGATCACCGGAGCGACGATCTTTCTTCTCGCCTGTGCGCTGTACGGCCATTTTTCTGCCTGAGCAGGCAGAATCTTTCTGAAAGCAGGGCTGCTTTTACATGAAATCCGTCCGTCTCGCCCGCCAGATAACGTCGGTGATCCTTTTTGCCTGCGTGCTGGCGGCTTTGTTTTTCAATTTCAGCACGTTTTTCCCGGCTTTGAAGAAAAACGCCTTCTCGATCGCCAATAAAGCGGATTCCCCTATCAACATCCCACAGAACCTCAACTTTCTGAACGATGATAAAGAGGCGTTCATCACCTACTGCAACGCCATCTACGGCGCGTCGCTCCCCTTGTCCGTGGATTCCTCGTCTTTCGAGTATGAGGGCGCGCTGAACGGCTATCATTTCTACCGCATGCAGGCCGATCTGGTGGGGACCGAACCGGCCGTCCAGTATGTCCGGCTGGGAGGCTACACGTTCGTCAGCGACCAGCTCTACCGCCCGTCGCCGACGGGCCTTTATCTCATCAAAAACTCCGTCGTCTATACGCTGGAAGAAGCTTATTCGCAGAATCTCGTGAATTTTTCCGAGCTCTACGCGTTATACCAGAAAAAAGACCCCGTCGGCTCCGCGATGGCCGCCGCCTCTTCCAAATAAAAAAACCGCTCCAAACTTTCGTTTGAGGCGGCTCTTTTTATCGGATGAAACCCTTTTATACGCGTTCATCCGAGGGATTTTTCAGCCAAACATCCTCGATCTCATGCTTTTTCTTCCGCTGCATGAGCTCGGAAATGGCCTTCCTAGGCGCTTTATCTTCATAAAGCACCCGATAGCATTCCGTAACGATGGGCATATCCACCTGGGCGCGCCCTGCCAGCTCATAGACCGTATGGGCGGCCGTGTAGCCTTCCACCGTCATGCCCACCTTGGCGACGGCGTCTTTGGCCAAAAGCCCCTGCCCGATGTAGATGCCGGCGCGCCGGTTTCGGCTGTGCATGCTCATGCAGGTCACGATGAGATCGCCGATGCCGGAAAGGCCCGCAAAGGTGGGCGCGCGGCCGCCGAGACGGACGCCGAGCCTCGCCATCTCCGTGATGCCGCGCGTCATCAGCGCCGCTTTGGCGTTATCTCCGAGACGCAGGCCGTCACAGATGCCGGCCGCGAGCGCGATCACGTTTTTGACGGCGCCGCCGATCTCCACGCCGACGAGATCGTCGTGTACATAGAAGCGGACACTCGGAGTCTAAAAAGCAGCCTGACCCGCCCAAGCCGCCTCACGTTCGGGGGAGGCCGCCACCACGGCGCTCGGCACGCCGCGCGATACTTCCTCTGCGTGGGACGGGCCCGAAAGCGCCACGGCCCTCGCCTGCGGCAGCTCCGCCCCGATCACCTGAGAAGGCCGAAGCAAGGTGCCTTCCTCAAACCCTTTGGCCGCGTTGACGACGACGGCATCCCGGCCAAGCACCCCCGAAAGGCGGCGCGCCGTTTCGCGGACAGCAAAAGAAGGCACGGCCAAGATCGTGAAATCCGCGCCCGCGGCCGCTCTATCGGAAGACGAATAGGCAAGTGAATCCGGCAGACGGACACCCGGCAGCAAGCGGCGGTTCTCCCCGTCGCGGCGCAGGGTTTCGAGCGCGGCCTCATGCGGCGACCAAAGCGTCACCGCATGGCCCGCGCGGGCCAGCATGACCGCCAGAGCGGTCCCCCAGCCTCCGGCGCCATAAACCGCGATCTTTGCCATGCTCTGCTCCTCCTCTTTACCGGGCGCCGTTCCTCTTGCCGACGGACAAAGCCGGCTCCTTGCCCTCGCGCAGCCTCTTGATATTGGAACGGTGCGCATAGAGCACGATAAGCGCCACAACGGCCGCCAGCAGAGTATCCAGCCAGCCCAGTTCGACCTGGTTGACAGCCGCGAAAATGCCCACGGTGACCGGCACGGAAACGGCCGCCAGCATGCTCGAAAGCGACACGATGCGGGTACAGATCAGCAAGACGGCAAAAACGGCGAGCGCGATCAAGAAAACCCGCCAATCCACGATCAACACGACGGCCGCCGTAGAAGCCACCGCCTTTCCGCCGCGAAAGCCAAAGAAAATGGGGAAGATATGTCCGAGCATACACAGGATGCCCGCAAAAAAGCCGACCGATATCCAATCGGACACCGTGCCGTTGAAAAAGCTGAAAATAAACTGAGCGAACAGGACCGCTGCGACACCCTTCAGAAAATCGCCGGCAAGGGTTAAGAGTGCGGGCAGGCGTCCGGCCGTTCGCAGTACATTGGTGGTTCCCGCGTTCCCGCTCCCATAATTCCGCACATCACGCCCGGTGAAGATGCGTGTAAAAATGATGGAAAAGCTGACGCTCCCGATCAGATAGGAGGCAATGGCAACGAGGAAAAGCGGAAGCAGGATCTCCGGAATGGTCAAACCGATTCCTCCCTGTAAAGCCGGCGGCAGGCGGGATGTTTCCCGCCGCCGGTCGTATTTTGTTTATTTTTCATCCCGGTCTCGTTCGCGAATGATAAAGCGGACCGGCGTTCCCTCAAGGCTGAACGTTTCACGGAGAATGTTCTCCAGATAACGCTGATAGGAAAAATGGAACAGATCCGCCCGATTGACAAAAAACACGAATGTCGGCGGCTCGGTGCCGGACTGCGTCATATAAAGGATCTTCAGCCGGCGGCCTTTGTCGGTAGGCGGCTGGACGCGCGCCAGAGCATCCGCCAGCACGTCGTTGAGCCGCCCGGTGGGGATGCGCGTCTGATAGGCCTCATAGGCCTTGCGGATAAGGCCGAAGAGTTTGTCGACGTTTTTCCCCGTTTTGGCCGAAAGGAACAGCACCGGCGCATAAGACATAAAGCTGAGGTCCTCCGCCAGCCTGCGGCGGTAGGATTCCATCGTCTTTTCCTCTTTCGGCACGAGATCCCACTTGTTGACGACGATGACGGCGGCCTTCCCCTGTTCGTGCGCATAGCCCGCGATCTTGGCGTCCTGTTCGGCAAAGCCCTCGGAAGCGTCGATGAGCGTCACACACACATCCGCCCGCTCCACGGCCGAATAAGCGCGCATCACGCTGTACCGCTCGACGGATTCCTTCACCTTGCTGTGACGCCGGATGCCCGCCGTATCCACGAAAACAAACGAGCCGTCCGCATTTTCCACGCGGGTATCCACGGCGTCGCGCGTCGTGCCGGCGATATCGGAGACCAGCATCCGCGGCTCCCCGGCGATCCGGTTCACGAGCGAGGATTTGCCCGCGTTCGGCCGGCCGATAACCGCCACCCGAACGGCGCCTTCTTCTTCGTCCGCTTCTTTTTTCGGCAGCAGAGCCAGCACGCGGTCGAGCAGGTCGCCCGTGCCGTGCCCATGGACGGCGGAGACCGGGAACGGATCGCCGAGCCCCAGATTATAGAACTCATAGACTTCCGGCGGCGTATTGCCGATCGAATCCGCCTTATTGACGCAAAGCACCACGGGCCTGCGGCTGCGGCGCAGCATCTCGGCCACCTCGCCGTCCTGCGCGGTGACGCCGCTGCGAAGATCCGTCACGAAAACGATGACATCGGCCGTATCGATCGCGACTTTTGCCTGCTCGCGGATGCCGGAAAGGAAAACATCGTCCGAGAGCATATCGATGCCGCCGGTATCCGCCAGCAGGAACGTATGGCCGCACCACTCGCAGGGCGCGTAGATACGGTCGCGCGTCACGCCCGGCGTATCATCCACGATCGAGATGCGCCGGCCGGTCAGCTTATTAAAGAGTGTGGATTTTCCCACATTTGGGCGGCCAACGATGGCCACGATCGGTTTCCCCATCTCAATCCCCCTTCAAGGCTTCCAAAACGGCAAAACCGTCATTCTCGAGCGGCCGCACGTTTACGCCGAGCCCGCGGCGGACCTCTTCGAGCGAAACGCCGTCTAAAAAAAGATCGCCCTCCGCGCGGAGCATGTCGGCGGGCAGCAAAAGCTCATCGCAGGAAAGGCCGCGAAGCTGCCGGATCAAATCTCCGCCCGTCACCAAGCCGGAGACCGTGATCTTCTCGCCGAAAAAATCGTTGCGGATGGCCCGCACCTCGCACGAAAGCCCGGGCAGCGCCTTTTCCGCCCGCTCCGCCATTTTTTTAATGAACGGATAGACCGCCGTGCCGGTCGCCATGACGACATGGCGCGGCGCGGCAAGCGGGCCGGTATCTCCATCCGCCAGCGCTTCCTCAAACTGGGACAGCAGCAGCGGCACCATGCCCACGCCGTTTTCCAGCTGGCTGAATTCCTCATAAAACGACGCCGGCGGAAAAGGCTTACCAGCTTTAATATAGAACTCATCGGAGGCAAATGCAAGCCGCGTGCCGTTTTTTTGCAAAAAAGCCGCGCCGAAACGCTCGATCTGGCCGACGACGCGAGCCGCTTCTTCCGAAGTGAACGGCCGGAGCGGGTACAATCCTTCGCGATAGCGCGAAAGGCCGACCGGCACGACCGAGATGCTCTGCACCGCCGGAAACCGCGCGCCGAGATCGGCAAGCGTATGGTCGAGGGCCGCGCCGTCGTTCAGATCCGGGCAAAGCACGATCTGGCACTGCAATTTGGTGCCGGCTTCCGCCAAGCGGTAAAAGTGGCGCAGCGCCTCGCCCGCATGCGGGTTGCGCATCATACGCACGCGCAGTTCCGGATCCGTCGTGTGGATAGAGACATTCACCGGGCTGATGTGCATGGCGATGATGCGGTCCACTTCATCGTCCGAAAGATTGGTGAGCGTGATATAGTTGCCCATCAGGAACGAAAGGCGCGCATCGTCGTCTTTGAAATAAAGCGACTTCCGCAAGCCCCCCGGCAGCTGATCGATAAAGCAGAACACGCAATGGTTGCGGCAGCCGCGCTTTTTGTCCATCAGATACGTGGCGAAAGAAAGCCCCAGATCTTCATACGGGTCTTTCCGGATGCGCACCCGGCGCGTTTTGCCGTTCTCATCGGCGACTTCAAGCACGAGGCGAGCGTCCGTGAGATAAAACTGATAGTCCAGCACATCGGCGATCGGATGCGGGCCGATACGCAGCAGTGTTTCTCCGCACCGCACACCGGCCCGGTCCGCCGGGCTGCCCGGCTCCACTCCGGTGATCTGTGCGCTCATAGTTTTCCCCGCCCCCGGTCAAGATTTTCCCGAAAAAAGAAGGAAGGGACGATTTTCCCTTCCGCATCAAAAGGTTCAGGCTTCTTTTTTGATGATCTCTTTGCCGTTGTAGTAGCCGCAATTTCCGCATACACGGTGCGGCATCTTCAGCTCGCCGCACTGCGGGCATTTTACAAGCTCCGGGGCAACCAGTTTCCATACGCTGGAACGGCGTTTGTCACGTCTTGCGCGGGAAACTTTTCTCTTAGGTACGGCCATTTGATTTACCTCCCGGCGGATATCCCGCCTGTATCGAAATTTATTTCAGCAGATCGCGAAGCACCTGAAAAGCAGGATGCCCTTCCGGCTTGCAGCCGCATGGGCCTTCGTTCAGATCTTTGCCGCACTGCGGGCAGAGGCCCTTGCAGTCCGGCTTGCAAAGCTCCCTCATCGGAAGCGCGAGGACCAGATTGGTCTTGACCAGCACATCCAGATCCACCGTCTGCTCCGGGCAGACCAGGATATCGTCGCTCTCCGCCTCGCCTTCCGGCGCTTGAGGCACCAGCACGTTCTCGAACGGAACGCACATCGGCATGGCCACAGGCTTTAGGCACCGGGCACACGCCGCATGGCGCACCGTCTCCGCCTGCGCTTTGAGCAAAACGACACCGGCGTGGTTCTCGATGCTTCCGGATACCTGAACCGGCTCCGAAAACGGGAAACCGCCCTGCGGAACCTCATAACCTGAAAGGTCGAGCGGATAGTCGATTTGGATCGGCGCGCCGCCGGCAAAAAGGTCTTTTAAATCAACAAGCATCGTTTCTCCTCGAAAGGAATCCCCAAAAAGCCGCCGTTTCCGCCCTTTTCGGCCAAAGGATTCCACAAAGCCGAAAACCCCGCGGAAACAGCGGTACGGAAACGTCGTTCGCCTGCCAACGTCGCCTATTCAGTATAGACAGTTCCGAAATAAAAGTCAAGCTTTTTTCCCGAAAAAGCCCAAAAGCCGAAACAAGATGATTCAAACGGGCCGTTTTCGCCCGTTTTTGCCGCATATCGCTTTCTGGCTTCTTTTTATCAAAAAACGGAAGGCCTTTTTTTGCACCGGACCTCGAATGCCGCGCAAAAAGGGCAAAAAAGATCCCCATCGGCCGATGGGGATCTCGATCTCATCAGATGACCAGCGCGGCCGCGCCCACGATACCCGCCTTATTGCCGAGCTCCGCGGTCTTGACCGGCGGGACGAACGTCTTATCACCGGCGTAGCAGTTCTTGGCCACATAGGCGGTCAGGCGGTCGGTGAGCGGCTTGCCCTCACCGGAGATGCCGCCGCCGAGGAGCACCATCTCCGGGCGGAAGATGTTGACCATATTGACGATCGACTCGCCGACATAGCGTTCATACTGCTCGACGACCTTTTTGGCGGTCTCGTCGCCCGCGCGCATCGCCACATAAGCGCTTCGGCCGGTGATGCGCTCCTCTTTCGCAAGCAGGCTCTCCGGATGCTCGGCAAGCGCCTCTTTGGTCTGCCGGATGAGCGCCGTGGCGGATGTATACACCTCCATGCAGCCTCTGCGGCCGCAGGTGCAGGGGACGCCGTCCATGACCAGCGTCGCGTGGCCGATCTCGCCGCCCACGCCTTCGACGCCGTCATAGATCTTTCCGTCGATGATGATGCCGCCGCCGAGGCCGGTGCCCAGCGTGAGCAGAATGACGTTCTGATGGCCTTTGGCGGCGCCGGCTTTGACTTCCCCGAGCGCGGCACAGTTGGCGTCATTGTTCAGGCGGGCAGTCAGTCCGGTCTGTTCGGAAAGAGCTCCGGCCAGCATCACATGCGACCAGTGCAGATTATTGGAAAAGATCACTTCCCCTTTTCCGCCGTTGATGGCGCCCGGCACACCGACGCCAAGACCCATGCAGTCCGAGAGGCTTTTTTGACAAGCGACTTGACACAGCCGGCCATATCGGCCGCCACCTGCTCCCAAGGCCGCTCCGCCAAAGTCGGCACACTGAGCGTATCCAGCAGATGGTATTGCTCATCCACCACACCGGCGGCGATATTGGTCCCGCCAAGGTCGATTCCGATCGCATAACGCATTTGAAACCCTCATTTCTTTTTGATTCGCAAAAGATTCGATCTATCGGTTAACCAAGAACGCAAGCCTCTTTTAAGTGGCCGACGTTTCTTGCAGATGAAAGCGTTTTACGAGTTCCATCAGCGTTTCCGCCTCGCCCGAAAGTTCTTCGCTGGAAGCGGCGCTCTCCTCCGCGATGGACGAGTTCGTCTGAACGATCGCGGACACCTGCGAGATGCCTTTATCGATCTCCGCCGCCGAATTGGCCTGCTCATCGGAAAGCGTGGCGATATTCTGGACAAGCTGAACCGTTTCGCCCACGCTGCCCTCGATGTTCTTGAGCACCTCGGCCGTTCCGTCCGCGATCTGCATGCCGGCTTCCACCTTGCCGATGGCCCGGCGGATCAGTGCGTCGGTATCGCGGGCGGCTTCCGCGCTCTTTTGGGCAAGGTTCCGCACCTCTTCGGCCACGACGGCGAATCCTTTTCCGTACTGCCCGGCGTGCGCCGCTTCCACGGCGGCGTTGAGCGCCAGAATGTTCGTCTGGAAGGCAACATCGTCGATCAGCTTGATGATCTTGGAGATATCGGAAGACGACTCCTTGATCTCCTGCATGGAAGCAAGCATCTGCACCATTTTCTCGTTGCCCTGTTTGACTTGATCCTGCGCCGTGACGGAAAGTTTACTGGCCTGAATGGCGCTTTGGACATTCTGCTTGGATTTGGACACGATCTCATCCATCGAGGAAAGAAGTTCTTCGACCGAGCTCGCCTGCTGAGTGGCGCCCTGCGACAGCGACTGGCTCACGTCGGAGACCTGTCTGGAACCCGCGGACACCTGATTGGCGGCCACATTGAGCTCGCTGAGCACGCTGTTGAACGCGTTCAGCGCCGTCGTGATGGCGTTTTTCATCAAATTGTATTCGCCGGAATACTGCCCCGCCACCTCGACCGTGAGATCACCCTTCGCCACCTGCTGCAAGACCTCGGAGGCCTCCTGCATGGGCCGGACGAACGCCGAAACCGTCTGATTGAGTTTCTCAATCACCATTTGATAACCGCCCTGGAACTTCGCCTCGTCGCCGCGCTGGCTGAGATCGCCTTCGACGGCGGCGCTTGCCAGACGGCTCGACTCCTCGATCATATCGTGGATATTCTGCATCATCGTGGTAGCCGCGGGCGTCAGGCGGTCGAATTCCGAAAGTTTTTCCTTCTCTTTATACGCATCGAGCAGGCTCAGATCGCCTGTGGAAACGTCCACGAAGATCTTTTCCACATCCAGCAGGCGCTCCATGACCCGGTTGATCGAAACGGAAAATTCGTTGAATGCGCCCTTGTAGCGGCCGGTCATCTTTTGGGTGAAATTGTTCTCTTTCGAGATGTTTTTCAGGATCTGCCCGGCTTCCGTGAGCGGAACGGCGATGGCATCGAGCAGATCGTTCATACCGTGGATGATCTCGGCATACTGCCCCGAAACGAGGTTCGGATCGCTGCGGACAGTCAAATTGCCTTCGGTGCCGGCCTTTGCCAGCATCTTAGACTCCCGAACCAGGATCTGGATGGAACCCATCACGCGGTTGACGTTGTCGATCAGCTCGGCATAATAGCCCTGATACACATTGTCGATCGGTTTTTCCGCAGCGCCGTCCGCCAGATCGCCGATGAATTTCGACGCGATGTCGAGCGGATCTTTGATCGCGTTGAACGTCTCATTGACGCCGTGGATGATCTCGGCATACACGCCCTTGAATTTCGTCTCGTCCCCGCGGACATCCAGGTTGCCGTGAACGCCGGCACGCGCCAGCTTTTCCGCTTCGGCAGAGAGGTTCCCGATGGAAGTCCGCACTTTGTTCAGGTTCGCGATCAGAACCGCATAGTAGCCCGGATAGGTGTTCTCGAGATCTTCCTGCAGAACGCCGTCCGCCATCCGGTCGATAAACGCCGCCGCGACGTCGAGCGGCTCTTTGATGGTGTCGAACATCTGATTGACGCCCTCGACGATCGCTTTATAATCTCCTTTATGCTGCGAAGTATCGGCGCGGACATCCAGATCGCCTTTGATCGCCCCGTCGATCAGCATTTGGATATCCTTCTTCATGCGGCCGAGCGAAAGGATGATCTTTCGGAACGAATCGGCCAGCACGCCGGTCTCATCCTTCGTCTCCACTTCCAGATCCACGTCGAGATCCCCGTCGGCGATCGATTCAGCCGCCGCGGCCATCTTGCGGATCGGCGTGCTGATCCCTTTGGCCACATATTTGCTCAGGCGGAACGCAAGGAAGATAAAGAGCGCCGCGAAAGCCGCGATGACCGCGAGTGCGACGTAAAACAGTTTTTTAGAATCGCTGTTCCGCTGTTTGGCCTCTTTGATATTGAGCGTGAATGCGGTATTGACTTTGTTCTTGAGATCGAGGCCGATCTTGTCGTTCTTATCGGCGTACTGGATGGCCTCGGCGATATTTCCGGAATGGATATCAGATTCGACTTCGAGGATCATATTGCGGTAATCGTCGACATCATCCGTGATATCGTTATAATTATCCTTTTTCTGTTGGGTATCGAGATATTTGGCATAGGTACTGAGCTGGTCGCTGATATCGCTCTGGAGCTGATTGATCTCGCTCGAATAGCTGACGCTCGCCTGGGTATTCGACGCCGCGTTCAGAAGCATGCGGCTCAAGTCCAATCGGATGGTCTGCACTTCGGTCTCCGACGTATTGATCGGGGCCATTGCCACCAGATTCTCCGAATAGATCTTTTCAGACTGCGCGTTTACCTGCACAATACAGATGATGCCGACCAGACCGATGACGATGCTGCAGCACAATCCGACTGATACGATCGACACGGCGATCTGGTTTCCGATCGTCCGGTCTCTTTTGGCTTTTAGATCCAGATAGAGCGCCCTAGCTTTCCCTTGAAGGGGTCTGATCGTTTCAAGAAGCCTTTTTAAAACGGCTCTCCCTTTTTTTACCCAATCACTCAGCATATCGTTTCCCTCCTAAAATCGCATTTTCCGGAAATGCCAGCATAGTCCGCTTATACAATGAGGCACAGAACAGGCGATACCGTTTTTATTTGCGACGCAAAAGAAGGATGGGATGCAGCACTTGGCAAACACGCTGAAAGAAAAATGGATTTCGTCCTGATATCGTCGTAAAATGAGCAAAAAGCATTTATAGGCGAACGCCATAAATGCTTTTGCCGGGCTATCCCATTTCTTGCGTTGTGGGTCTATTCCGCATAGAAATGTTGCTTTTATTCATCGGAACCGCAGGTCCAGATCTCCTTGGCATAC
>CAUULH010000025.1:0-10966 GCA_963545875.1 uncultured Ethanoligenens sp. | reverse complement strand
ATGCTGTTGCCCACGACATGCACTTTGATGAAGTTGGTCGTGCCGGGCACGTTCAGCGGCAGGCCGCCGGTGATGACGATGATATCGCCTTTTTTCACCAAATCGGCTTTCACCGCATTGTCCACCGCGCTTTGGAGCAGCTCGTCGGCCGTGCTCGCCTTCGGCGTGATCAGCGGAGCGACGTCGCAGGAAAGCGAAAGCTGACGGTAGGTCTGCTCATCCGGCGTGCAGCCGATGATCGGGCAGGCCGGGCGGTATTTGGAAAGATAGCGGGCCGTGTAGCCGGACTGCGTCACTGTCAGGATGGCGGTGGCGTTCGTGTCGTGCGCCGTGCTGACGGCGGCGTGCGCGACGGCGTTGGTCACGTCGTGGTCACTCTCGATCGGCCGCATGGCAAAGACTTTCTTATAGTCGATGTCCTTCTCGGTGCGCTCCGCGATGCGGGCCATCGTGTTGACAGCCTCGATCGGGTATTTGCCGGCAGCCGTTTCGCCGGAGAGCATCGTGGCGCCGGTGCCGTCGTAGATGGCGTTGGCCACATCCGTCGCTTCGGCGCGGGTCGGACGCGGATTCACGATCATGGAGTCGAGCATCTGCGTCGCCGTGATGCTGATCTTGCCGAGATCCAGTGCTTTCTTGAGGATCATCTTCTGGATGTGCGGGATCTCTTCGATGGGAATGTTCACGCCCATATCGCCGCGGGCGACCATGACACCGTCGGCGACCTTGAGGATCTCGTCGATGTTGTTCACACCGTCATAATTCTCGATCTTCGGGATGATCTTGATGTTGGTGCCGCCGTGGCTGTCGAGGATGGCGCGCATTTCCAGCATATCTTCCGCCGAACGGGTGAAGGAAGCGGAAACGGCGTCAAAATGGTTTTCCACGCCGAAGATCAGGTCCGCTTTATCTTTTTCGCTGATGAACGGCAGAGAAACATGCGCATCCGGTACGTTCATGTTTTTGTTGTTCGAGAGCGTGCCGGCGTTGTTGACGCGGCAGACGATGTCGGTATCGGTCGTGCTCTTGACTTCGAACTCGATGAGGCCGTCGGCCACGAGGATGTGGTTGCCGGGCTTGACGTCCTGCGGCAGGCCCTTGAAGGAAACGGAGACCTGATGCTCGTCGCCGAGCACGTCGCGGGTGGTCAGCACATATTCCTGGCCGGTTGTCAGCGTGACTTTCTTGTCGTCTTAATATTTACCGATACGGAGCTCAGGACCTTTGGTATCCAGCAGATAAGTCAGCGGAACGCCGACTTCTTTCTGGATCTGGCGGACAAGGTTCAAACGCGCGAGGTGCTGCTCGTGGGTCTGATGGGAGAAGTTGAAGCGAGCGACGTTCATGCCGGCAAGCATGAGTTTTTTGAGCTGCTCGGGTGTCTCAGTGGACGGGCCGAGCGTGCAGACGATTTTCGTTTTTCTCATAATGTTTCACCTCAAGAAAAAATTGAAAAGAACAGGAAAAACCCGCCCGCAGATCCGCAAGAAAAGAACAAGGAAGAATCCGGTGCATAGGCAAGAGGAACCGTGTCGGGAAATCTGCTCCCGGAGCGGCACGCACGCGTCATTGCGCCCGATCTGCCATGGACTTGCCTTACTTGATGCGGACAGGCTCTGTGGATATAACAACACTCAGTCCACATTATAGACGACTGAACGATTTTTTTCAACCGTAAGAGGGTAAAATCCCGCATCTGACAAAAAATACGCTAAATGTTGATAAATCGCGCACAATTTTATACAATAAAGAAAAGCGTGTGCCGGCATAGGACCGGCAGAATAACGAAATGGAGCGATCGCATGGGGAAACGGATCCTTCGTCCCGGGTGTGCGGGATTTCTGGCGGCCATCGCCGTCTGCGCGGTGGGCGGCTTTGCATTTGCCTATTCCGTCTACAATAAACACAACACGGTCTATTCTTCGAGCACGGCTTCTTCGGCATCGGCGGTATCGTCTCAGGTATCCTCTTCAAAAGCCCGCGCTTCTTCGGAAGACATGGAGACCGGCGGGCTCCTGATGCTGGTGAACGCCAAGTATTCGCTGCCGGACGGCTTTTCGCCCACGCTGACGACGATCAGCCAGTCTTACTATGTCAGCTCCGACAAAGACAACCGGTTCGACACGCGCGCGGCGCCGCATCTTTCGCAGATGATCAAGGACGCCCGGGCGGACGGCATCGATCTGGTCATCTATTCGGGCTATCGGAGCCACTCGTATCAGACGGAGAATTTCGACCGGCACGTCCGAGAATACCGGGCAAAAGGGTACGGCGCGAGCGCGGCCTCCTCCGAGGCGGCCACGCTGGTGGCCCCTCCGGGCACGAGCGAGCATGAAACAGGGCTCGCCGCCGATATCGTTTCCACCGATTACCTCAAGACCCATTCCGACCTTTCTTCCTCTTTTGACGAGACGGACGCCTATACGTGGCTTTCCAAGCACGCCGCGAGCTATGGCTTCATCCTGCGTTATCCAGAGGGAAAAACGTCCATCACGGGCATCGAGTACGAGCCGTGGCATTTCCGGTATGTCGGCGAAGCGAACGCAAAGAAGATCGACGCATCCGGGCTCTGCCTCGAGGAGTACGACGGCAAGGCGTAAAACAAAGAAAAAACTTGACAGCCAGGGCCGGATTTGCTATACTGTAACGTACAATGAAGCAGGGGAATCTTTCCGCCTCACCTTGCGGCTTTTGGCTGCCGGGTCCATATCGTTGCGAGCGGCTTTCGGGCCGGTGGTTCGGTATGTTATCAGCGGATGGATTTTCCATCCGCTTTTTTCGTGGAGGCGTATCCCGCGGGCGGGCATTTTTCCGCCCGCGGAGAAAACGCCCCGATTTTGGTTTTTGGAGGTGCTGGCCATCAGCAGCAAGGATTTACTTCTCAATCATCAGATCCGGGACAGGGAAGTCCGCGTCATCGACGCGGACGGCTCTCAGCTCGGTATCCTTTCTTCCCGCGAGGCGCTTCGTCTGGCGGAAGAAAAAGAGCTTGACCTGGTAAAGGTGGCGCCGCAGGCGAGGCCTCCGGTGTGCCGGATCATGGATTACGGGAAGTATCGCTTCGAGCAGGCAAAAAAGGACAAAGAAGCACGGAAGAAACAGCATGTGGTGGAGATCAAAGAGATCCGCATGTCGCTCAATATCGACGCGCACGATCTGGAGACCAAAGCGGGCCATGCCATGCAGTTCTTGAAGCAGGGCGACCGCGTCAAGGTGACCGTGCGCTTCCGTGGGCGCGAGATGGCGCACACGGAGCTGGGCCGCACATTGCTGCATCATTTTGCGGACCTGTGCGAAAGCATGTCGACGGTTGAAAAGCCGTCCAAGCTCGAGGGGCGCAGTATGTCCCTGTTCCTTGCGGCCAGGCCCATTAAAGAACCCAAAACTCAGGGAGGAAACATAAAGAATGCCGAAGCTTAAAACACACAGCGGCGCGTCCAAGCGCCTGCGTTTTTCCAAGACCGGAAAGATCAAACGCGCCCATGCGTTCAAATCTCATCTTCTCAATCATAAAACGACCAAGCGCACGCGGAACCTGCGCCAGGCGGTGTATGCCGATAAGACGAACCTGAAGGCGCTGCGTCATCTCTGCCCGTACAACTAAGAGGACGTTTTTCGCGGATGCGTGCCGCCCGGATCGTCCTGGCGGCCTTGATGGAGGTTGAATCAAAATGGCGAGAGTCAAAGGCGCGCTGATGACGCGCAAACGCAGAAAGAAAATCTTAAAGCTGGCGAAAGGCTATTGGGGCGGCAAGAGCCGTCTGTTCCGCACCGCCAACGAAGCGGTGATGAAATCCTTAAGCTATGCTTATGTGGGCCGCAAACGCAAAAAACGGGATTTCCGCGCTCTCTGGATCACGCGCATCTCCGCCGCGTGCCGAGTAAACGGCATCAATTACTCCACGTTTATCAACGGCCTGAAAAAGGCGGGCGTAGTGCTCAACCGCAAGATCCTCGCTGAGCTTGCGGTAAACGACGGCGCTGGCTTCACCACCTTGGTGGAAAAAGCCAAGGCCGCGCTTTGATGGACCGTCTGACCACAAATAAGATGGATTGATAAGCTGTCCGCTTTTTCCGTTCAGGAAAAGGGCGGGCAGTTTTTTCGCGGCCGTTGAAAGGGGGAACCGCCGTTGCAGGAGATCACCAGCCGGGAGAATCCGCTCGTGCGCGATTATGTGCGCCTGCGGGAGAGCCGCTCGTTCCGAAAAGAGAGCGGGCGTTTCGTGCTGGAAGGCGCGAGGCTCTTAGACGACGCGCTCAAGAGCGGCGCAAAGCTGGAGACCGTGTTTTTCACCGCCGAGGCGCGCGAAAAACAGGAAGCTCTCTGGCAGAGATCGGCGGAAAGCGGCGCGAAGATCTGTCTCGCGGGCGAGGCCGCGGCGGCCCGTCTTGCCGATACAAAAGCGCCGCAGGGCGTGTTCGCGTCTGCATTTATGCTTGACAAAGCGTTTTCATTGGATAAAATAAATTTAAGCGGCGCCTATGCCGCGCTCGAAAATATCCGAGACCCCGGCAACCTGGGCACTATGCTCCGCACGGCCGAGGCGCTGGGGCTTTCCGGCGTCCTGCTTTCTCGGGGCTGTGCCGATATCTACGCGCCGAAAGTGGTGCGGGCGTCGATGGGCGCGGTTTTCCGCCTTCCTTTTTTTGAGACGGACGATCTTCCCGGAGCTCTCGCCGCTTTGCGGATGCGTGGAATGAAAACGCTGGCCGCGCTCGCGGGCGGCACGGACACGCAGCTTCCGCGGCTCGACCTCAGCGGCGGCGTGGCGGCTGCTATCGGAAACGAGGCGTGCGGTCTTTCGCCGGCCTGCGTGGCCGCGTGCACGCCGTTCACCATTCCGATGCGCGGCCGGGCGGAATCGCTCAATGCCGCCGCCGCCGCCGCGATCATCATGTGGGAAATGATGCGGGCACGCTGAGACAGTAAGGACGTGGACAACTTTGACAGCGGATGTGGAACACTGGATCTGGCTGGCGCTGGCTTTCCCGGCCGGCAGCCCGAAGCCGTGCCGTCTTGCCGAGACGCTCGGCGGCGCGAAAGCCGTTTTTGAAGCGGATAAAAAAACGCTTGAGGAGGCGGGCGCGACCACCGTGCATGACCTCGAAGCGCTCCGCCCGCACGACCTTGCGCCGGCCCAGCGTATCGTGGCGCACTGCATGGCGCGCGGCTATCAGATCTGTACGTTTGCCGACGCGGATTATCCGGCGCTTCTGCGCGAGATCCACGCGCCGCCGGCCGTTCTGTATGTGAACGGCCGCCTGCCGGAAGCCGACGCGCTTGGTATCGCCATGGTGGGTACGAGACGCGCTACCGGATACGGCCTCGCGGCGGCCGAGCGGCTTTCCGTCGGGCTCGCCCGCGAGGGCGCGGCGGTGGTGAGCGGCCTCGCCGCGGGCATCGATACCGCTTCGCACCGCGGGGCGATCAAAGGCGGCGGCAAAACATATGCGGTGCTCGGCTGCGGGCTCGATACGGTCTATCCCGCCTCGAACCGCGGGCTCTACCGTTCCGTTTCTCAAAACGGCGGCGTTCTCTCCGAGTTTCCGCCGGCCGAAAAGCCGGACCGCCACCATTTTCCCATCCGCAACCGCATCATCGCGGGGCTTTCGGCCGGAACCGTCGTGGTGGAAGCGGGCCGCCGGAGCGGCGCGCTCATCACAGCCGGTCAGGCGCTTGAGATGGGCCGCGACGTTTTCGCCGTGCCGGGCAGCATTTTCAGCCCGTTGAGCGAAGGCGCCAACGGCCTGCTCAAAGACGGGGCCAAGCCGATCTGCGGCGTGGAGGATATCCTCGAAGAATATCCGGCGTTTTTTTCGCACACGATACCGGAGAAAGAGGCCGCGCAGACCGGGCCTTTTTTAAAAGAGGACCCGCCGCCTGAGATCCCGCCCGCGGCGCCCGGCCCGGCGGTCTTGGCCAAAGGGCTCGATGAGACCCAGCGCGCCGTGCTCGCCTGCCTTGACAGCGCGCCGCGCCATGTGGATGAGGTGGCCGTGCGGGCCAATCTGCCGCCTGCCCGTGTGCTCTCGGTGCTCACGATGCTCGAGATCGAGGGCCTTGTCCGCTCGGAACCGGGAAGCCGCTTCCATCTTGTATAAAAATCGATATCATGCCGTAAAGGATTGCCTATATGTCGAATCTGGTCATCGTAGAGTCGCCTGCAAAGGCGCATACTATCAAGAAATATTTGGGACGCGGGTATAACGTCGTCGCCTCAATGGGCCATGTGCGCGACCTGCCGAAGAGCCGGCTCGGCGTGGATGTAGACAACGATTTCGCGCCGAAATACATCCCCATCCGCGGCAAGGCGCCGCTTATCAAGAGCTTGAAAAAAGAGGCCAAGCACAGCACAAAGATCTATCTCGCGACCGACCCGGACCGCGAGGGAGAGGCCATCAGCTGGCATCTGGCGTGGCTTTTGGGGCTGGATGAAAAGACCGCTCAGCGCGTCACGTTCAACGAGATCACCAAAACGGCGGTCAAAGAGGGCATCAGCCATCCGCGCACCATCGACATCAATCTGGTCAACGCCTATCAGGCCCGCCGCATCCTCGACCGTCTCGTGGGCTATCAGCTCAGCCCGTTCTTGTGGAAAAAGATCCGGCCGGGCCTTTCCGCCGGGCGTGTGCAGTCCGTCGCCGTGCGGCTCATCGTGGACCGCGAGGAAGAGATCCGCGCGTTTGACCCGCAGGAATACTGGACCATCGAAGCTTCCGAACTGCTCGCGCCGGGCCATAAAAGACCGTTTGAGGCGCATTTTCACGGCAAGCTCGACGGCAAAAAACTCGAGATCGCGACCAAAGAAGAAGCCGACGCCATCCTGGCGGACTTGAAAGGCGCGGATTTCACCGTTCGCACGGTCAAAAAAAGCGAACGCCGAAAATCCCCCGCGCCGCCGTTCACGACTTCGACGCTCCAGCAGGAAGCGTCGAGGCGTCTCGGCTTCCAGGCCCGGCGCACGATGCGCGTCGCGCAGGAGCTTTATGAAGGCGTGGACGTCAAAGGCTACGGCGCCATCGGCCTCATCACCTATATGCGTACCGATTCCCTGCGCATCGCGGAAGAGGCGAGGCAGGAAGCGCTCGCCTATATCGGCGAGACGTTCGGCAATGAATACCTGCCCGAAAAGCCGCGCTTTTACCGGGCGCGCAAAGGCGCTCAGGACGCGCATGAGGCCATCCGCCCCACCACGCCGTCGCTTTCGCCGGAAAAGGTGAAGGACAGCCTTTCGAGCGACCAGTTCAAGCTCTACCGGCTCATCTGGGAGCGTTTCACCGCCAGCCAGATGGCCAATAAGGTGCTGGATACCGTCGCGGTAGACATCGCGGCCGGGAGCTACCTGTTCAAGGCCTCGGGCAACACGGTAAAGTTCAAGGGCTTTTCCGCCGTGTACGAAATGCGCATGGACGACGCCAAGGAAGCGGGCAAACCGCTTCCGCCTTTGCAGGAAGGCGACGCGCTTGAGGTCCAAAAGCTCGAGGGCAGTCAGCATTTCACCTCGCCGCCGCCGCGCTACACCGAGGCGTCGCTTATCAAGACGCTTGAGGAGAACGGCATCGGCCGGCCGAGCACCTATGCCACGACCATCACGACCATCCTTTCGCGCCTGTATGTCGAACGCGACGCCAAACAGCTCGTGCCCACGCCGCTCGGCGAGGTGACTACCAAGCTCATGCGCGAGCATTTTCCCGACATCGTGGATGTGGATTTCACGGCCCGGATGGAGGGCGACCTGGATAAGGTGGAAGCTGGCAGCGAAGACTGGGTGCAGATGCTCCACGCTTTCTACTCGGTCTTTGACACGACGCTCAAGCAGGCGGAAACAGACCTCGGCGACGTGCATATGAAGGTGCCGGACGAGGTCACGGACGTCATCTGCGAGCGGTGCGGCCGCCATATGGTCATCAAAAACGGCCGGTACGGCAAATTTTTGGCCTGCCCGGGCTATCCGGAGTGCAAAAACACCAAGCCCATCGTGCAGGAAACGGGCGCGTTCTGCCCGAAATGCGGCGGGCGCGTGCTGGCTAAAAAATCCCGGAGCGGCAAAAAATATTTCGGCTGTGAGCACAATCCCACCTGCGGCTTTATGACGTGGGACACGCCGCTGAAAGAGACCTGCCCCAAGTGCGGCGGCAGTCTTTTCCGCAAGCGAGGCGGCGTCGTCTACTGCGCCAAAGAAGGCTGCGGCTATACCCGGGAGGAGAAAAAATGAGTTCTCCGCGCATCACGGTGGCCGGAGCCGGCCTCGCCGGGTGCGAAGCCGCGTGGCAGGCCGCAAGGCGCGGAGCGGACGTCACGCTCTATGAAATGAAGCCCGCCCGCTTCTCCCCGGCTCACCGCCATGAGGCATTCGCCGAGCTCGTCTGTTCCAATTCGCTGAGGGCCGACGGTCTGCACAACGCCGTGGGCCTGCTCAAAGAGGAAATGCGCCGTCTGGGTTCGCTCATCATGGCCTGCGCGGATGAAACGCGCGTGCCGGCCGGCGGCGCGCTGGCTGTGGACCGCGCCGGGTTTTCCCGGCTGGTGACGGAGCGCCTTTCCGCTCTGCCGAACGTCCGGGTCCGGCGCGAAGAACTCACGGAAATCCCCGAAGGCATCTGCGTCATCGCCACCGGCCCGCTGACGGACGGCGCGATGGCAGAAGCCGTTTCCCGCCTGTGCGGCGGCGCGGCGCCGCTTCATTTCTACGACGCGGCGGCGCCCATCGTCACGGCGGAGAGCATCGACCGCTCGCGCGTCTATTTTGCGGCGCGGTACGATAAGGGCGGCGCGGATTATCTCAACTGCCCGATGACCGAAGCGGAATACGGCGCTTTTTACGACGCGCTGGTGAACGCCGAGACAGTGAAACTCCACGGTTTTGAAGAGGACGACCCGAACGTGTTCGAGGGCTGTATGCCGGTGGAAGTGATGGCGCGCCGCGGGCGTGACACGCTCCGCTACGGCCCCCTCAAGCCCGTTGGTCTGCGCGACCCGCGCACCGGTGTGCGGCCGTATGCCGTCGTTCAGTTAAGACACGACGACGCGGCGGGCGCGCTCTATAATCTCGTCGGGTTCCAGACGCACCTGAAGTTTCCGGAGCAGAAACGGGTCTTTTCGCTCATTCCGGGGCTGGGGCACGCCGATTTCATGCGCTACGGCGTCATGCACCGCAACACGTTTCTCGATTCGCCGAAGCTGCTCGACGGCTTTTACCGGCTGAAAAGCGAGCCGCGCGTGTTTTTTGCAGGGCAGATGACGGGCGTGGAAGGTTATGTGGAATCGGCCGCTTCCGGTCTCGCGGCGGGCTTGAATGCCGCAAGGCAGGCGCTTGGGCGCCCGCCGGCCGTTTTTCCGTCGGAGACCGCCATCGGTGCGCTGGCGCGGTACATCAGCACAGCGGGCGGCCGTTTTGAACCCATGAACGTCAATTTCGGCATCATCGCGCCGCTTGAGAAGCGCATCCGCGGCAAGCACGAGCGGTACGAGGCCGTTTCCGCCCGGGCGCTCGCGTCATTGGACGCTTTGAAGGCGTCGTTTTCGGATTTTTCAGACAAGGAAATGGAGCAACGATGAAGATCATCATGGACGGTTTCGGCGGGGACGATGCGCCGGGCGAAGTGCTGGAAGGCGCTCGTCTGGCTGTGCAGGCTTACGGCACGGAGATCCTGCTCACCGGAGATCAGGAAAAACTGCGGGCGGCGGCTTATCAAAAGAGCATCCCGATTGACCATATCGAGATCCTTGACGCAAAAAGCGTCGTTACGATGGAAGACGCGCCCACGGCGGTCCTGCGCGCGAAGAAAGATTCTTCCATGGCTGTCGGTCTGCACGCGCTGGCCGATGGGAAGGGCGACGCGTTCGTCAGCGCGGGCAATACCGGCGCGCTGGTGGTCGGCTCCCGCACGGTGCTCGGCTGTGTGGGCGGCCTGCGCCGTCCGGCGCTCGCGCCGATCGTGCCGGACGATACCGGCTGCTTCATGCTGATGGACGGCGGCGCCAACGTGGAATGCCGCCCGGAGATGCTTTTGCAGTTCGGGCTGATGGGCTCGGTCTACATGGAAAAGATCTTAGGGATCCCGTCGCCGCGCGTGGGGCTCGCCAATATCGGCGCCGAGGCGCACAAGGGCACGCCGTGCATCCGGGAGGCCTATGAGCTGTTGAAGGCCGCCGACTTGAATTTTATCGGCAACGTGGAGGGGCGAGACATCCCGTTCGGCGTCTGCGACGTGCTGGTGGCGGATGGTTTTACCGGCAATATGCTTCTTAAACTGGTGGAAGGCATGGGGCTCTTCATGGGCAGGACGATGAAAGAAATGTTCACGAAGAACGCGCTCACGATGGCGGCGGCGCTCGCGGTTAAGCCGGCCATCTCGGCTTTTCGCAAAAAGATGGATTACAGCGAGCACGGCGGCGCGCCGCTGATGGGCCTTACGAAGCCGGTCATCAAAGCGCACGGCAGCTCCAATGCCCGGGCGTTCGAGAACGCCGTGCGGCAGGCATTGGCCTTTGTCAAAGAGGGCGTGGCGGATGAGATCGCCCGCTGCCTGCCGGAGAAAGAGACCGCGCGGTAAACGCGGGGAAAAGCGCGGCGGACCGCGCACCGAGAGGATTCCCCGGCATATACTGCCACTGGCAGCGCTTTTGAAAGCGGCGCATTTTGAAAACGGGGGAGGTGGTTGCCGTGGTGCTGGAAAAGGTAAAAGCGCTGGCTTCGGAACAGTTCGATATCGAGGAAGACGAGATCACACCCGATACGACTTTGGAGGAACTGGGCGCCGAGCCGGACGATGTCGTGGATTTTATGCTGGCACTGAATGACGAATTCGATATCGATCTTTCCGATACGCCGTCCGACCGGATCCTAACGGTCGGCGACGCCGTTCACCTTGTCGAGGAGATGCTCGGCAGGGCATAAATAAGCCGGATGAAAGGCGAGAAGCCATGCTGGAAAAACTGGAAGAAAAACTGGGCTACACGTTC
>CAUULH010000024.1:0-11160 GCA_963545875.1 uncultured Ethanoligenens sp. | reverse complement strand
CGAAACGATACCGGCAATCCCGGTCTCGCCAAAGGCGGCAGCGGCGATGTGCTGGCGGGCATGATTGCCGCTTTTGCCGCGCAGGGCATCGGCCCGACGGCCGCGGCCTGTGCCGCCGTTCATATCCACGGTCTCGCGGCCGACCGCTGCGCCGAAAAACGTTCTCAGTACGGTATGCTGCCTTCCGACCTTTTCACGGAGATCCCGCAAATATTCCGCGAACTGTCGCGTTAGAAGGGTTTTGATTGCGCAAGACCGTAGAATGCCTGCTCGTTGTCGTCACGGCGCTGCTTTTTGTGACGGCTTTCGTTTCCTGCCGGACAAAAGAGGCCGCGCAGGCCCAAACAGCGGCGGCTTCGCTTTCCGGCGCGTGGAGCTGTACGGCAGATGTGACGATGGCCGGCCGCGCCTATACGGTGGACGTCGTGCGTCTGGCGGACGGCAGCATGACGCTCCAGTTCATCAAACCCGCCGAGCTCTCCCAGCTTGCCCTGATCTCGGATAAAAGCGGCACGCGGATGCGATACGGCTTGATGGAGACAAAAGTATCCGATTCTTCCTATCCTCAGTCTTCTGTCTGCGTCATGCTTTTACAGATCTTCACCGCGTCGGCAAAAGGCGGCTCGGTCTCGCGGCAAAACGATCATGCCGTCCTCTCCGGCAGTGTCGGCGCGGGGCCGTATACGCTCACACTTTCCAAAGACGGCGCGCCTCGCTCGCTCCGTATCCCCAGCGCCCATTTTTCCGCTTCGCTTTCCGGCTTTCAGGCCGGGTAGACCTGTCTTTGAGCAAGGCCGCTCCCGGCTGGGAGCGGCCTTTTCGGCCTTTCGGCGAATTGAAAAAACGCCGCCATGTGTGTATAATATGGAACAGGTTCTCACAGCCTTATCGAAGTCGGAGGCCTAAGAGCAGGAGCGGTTCCACGCGGCGATACAAGTCGGGAAAACTGTCGACGGGGAGCGGGTTGCGCCCTTTGCCGATTTCTATGGTAAAGCCGGGACGGCGGAAGTTTTCGATGAACCAGTCCTTAAAGCCGCCGTGCACGGCGGTGCCGGTGGGCGTGCCGACGGTGTAGCCGATGCTTTCGGCCAGCTTTTCCGCCAGTTTCGCGGAACCCGGCGGCGTGTGCGGGCCGTACTGCCAGTAGATCTCTTCTCCCTGGCTGTGGAAAGCGAATACGCTGTGATAGGGCGTTTTGCGGCAGAGATCGCAGAGCGCGCGGGTCTCCGGCTCGCTTTCCGGCGCGTAGCCGCCGAATTTTGCGGGGCCGGGGCCCAAAATGCCTTCCGCGCGCTCTTTTTTTTGGAGAAGCGGGAACCCCGCGTCGAAATTGTGGTTCAGGTCTACGCCGCGTGCGTTGGCCTGCCAATGGGAAAAGTCACCGCCCGAGAGACGCCGCACCGTTTCCGCCGCGCGCCCCGCGCTCTCCGCTCCGTGCAGATGGAGTTCCACACCGTCCGGATTCAGCATGGGCAGCACGTCGAGCCCGTGCGTCTCCAGATAAGAGGCCGCGTCGAGCCCGTTGATGTTTTCGCTTTTTCGGCCTGTTCCGCAGAGGCGGCCGCAAAAGCGGACAAGGAGCATCGACGTGAGATATTCCATCGCGTGCACGCCGCCGACGTAAAGCGTCTCCGGTTCTCCTTTCCCCATTCGGAAAAGGAAAAGAGGCCGCCCGAGCGCGCTGTGCCCGATCGTCACGGCGCTGAAAAGGGGATAGGCTTCGGTCAATCGGCGTGAAGATTCCCAGAGCCCGCGCGTATCGAGCGGCGAAGTTTCGGAAAAGACAGACTGCATATCGATCGGCTCCTTTCCGTGCGGGTCTGAGTCTCGGCATCATCTCATTTCTATGCGCCTGTTCCCGGCGCAAGAAGCGGAGAAACGGAAAAGCCAAAAGGATTTTGCAGCAGAAAGGGTCTTAGAACATGCATTATGAGGAAAAAACGCTGAGCAGCGAGCTCATTTACAAAGGACATATCATCACGGTCAAAAAAGATCAGATCGTGCTGCCGAACGGCCGCAAAAGTTCCCGGGAAGTCGTGCAGCATCCCGGCGGCGTCGCCGTCGTGGCCATTACGGACGGCGGCGAGTTGCTGCTGGTGCGGCAGTACCGCTATCCGTACCACAAAGAGCTGCTCGAGATCCCGGCAGGCAAGCTCGAGCCCGGCGAAGAGCCTTTGCCCGCGGCCAAACGCGAGTTGAAAGAGGAGACCGGCGCGGTGCCCGAAAAAATGGTCTCGCTCGGCGCGTTTTATCCTTCCTGCGGGTACAGCGACGAAGTGCTGCATCTCTATCTGGCGACAGGGCTCTCCATCGGCGAGCAGTCGCCCGACCCGGATGAATTCCTCGACCTCGTCCGCGTGCCGTTCGATAAAGCCGTGGCTATGGTGCAAAACGACGAACTGCCGGACGGCAAGTCGCAGACGGCCATCCTCAAGGCGAAAGAACTTTTGGCGCACAAGAAAAACGCCGATTGATTTTTTGTAAAAAGCCTTGCCAAAAGCGGGTGCGCGGCGGATAATGGAAGAAAGACGGCCGTGAGGCCGAACAGAAGAAGAGGGCGGGGGTTTACTTTAATGGTTCTTCATTTTTATAAGATGCAGGGGATCGGAAACGATTATGTCTATGTCAACGCGATGAAAGCGCCGCTTCCCCATCCGGAAAAGATCTCGCAGATCGTTTCCGACCGGCATTTCGGCATCGGGTCGGACGGCCTGATCCTGCTGCTGCCTTCCACGGTGGCCGATGTGCGGATGCAGATGTTCAACGCGGACGGCAGCGAGGGCAAAATGTGCGGCAACGGCATCCGCTGCGTGGGCAAGCTGGCCAATGAGCTGGGTATCTGCCGTTCCACGGCGATGACGGTGGAAACGCTTTCCGGCATCAAGGCGCTCAAGCTTCAGGTGGAGAACGGCAAGGTGGTCTCCGTCTGCGTGGATATGGGCAGCCCGGCCATGGAGATCGAAAAAGTCCCCGTGCGCTATACCGAGCGCCGCATGGTGGAAGTACCGCTTACCGTGCAGGGCATATCCTATCCCATCACCTGCGTGTCGATGGGCAACCCGCACGCCGTCATCTTCACGGAGAACATCGATTCGTTCGATCTGCCGAAGATCGGGCCGGATTTTGAGCATAACGCCGTCTTCCCCGAGGGCGTGAACACCGAGTTCGTCGAGGTGCTGGACGACCATCATCTGCGGATGCGCGTCTGGGAGCGCGGCAGCGGCGAGACGCTGGCCTGCGGTACGGGTGCCTGCGCCACGGTGGTGGCCGCCTGTGTCACCAAGCGCTGCAAGCGGTATGAGGACGTGAGCGTCCGCCTGCGCGGCGGCGTGCTTTCCATCCGCTGGGACAATGACCGTGTCTGGATGACCGGCCCGGCGGAGCTCGTTTTCACCGGCGAGATGGAGCTCCCGGATTTCAGCTGAAAATCAGTGACGACGAAACGGAGGATGTCGATTTGGCCTTTTTCAATGAAAATTATCAGAAACTGACGGAAAACTATCTGTTTGCCACGGTCGAACAGCGGGTGAATGCTTATAAAAAAGCACATCCCGACCGCAAAGTCATCAGCCTGGGCATCGGCGACGTGACCAAGCCGCTGCCGAAAGCCTGCCTTACGGCCATGCACGCGGCGGTGGACGAGATGGGCAAAGAGGAGACGTTCCGCGGATACGGCCCGTATGAGGGCTACTCTTTCCTGCGGGAAGCCATCGCGGAGTCCGATTTCAAGGCGCACGGCGTCGATATCGCCGCCGACGAGATCTATGTGAGCGACGGCGCCAAGAGCGATACGGGCAACATCGGGGATATCTTTTCCGAGGCGAACGTCGTCGCGATCACCGACCCGGTGTATCCGGTCTATGCCGATACCAACGTGATGGCCGGGCGCGAGATCAAGATCATCCCGTGCCATGAAAAAGACGGCTTCGCGCCCCTGCCGCCTTCTTTCCACGCGGATATCGTCTATCTCTGTTCGCCGAACAATCCCACGGGTTCCGTGCTGAATAAGAGCCGGCTCGCGGATTGGGTCGCCTACGCGAAGGAAAATCACGCCTTGCTGCTCTTTGACGCGGCCTACGAGCGGTTCATCACGGAAAAGGGCGTTCCGCATTCCATTTTTGAAGTCGAAGGCGCTAGAGAATGCGCGATCGAGTTCCGCAGCTTTTCCAAAACGGCGGGCTTTACGGGCACGCGCTGCGGTTATGTCATCATCCCGAAAGAGCTGATGCTTTCATCCCAAAGCGGCGGGAAAGTTTCGGCGGGCAAGATGTGGCTGCGCCATCAGGCGACCAAGTATAACGGCACGTCTTACATCATCCAGCGCGGCGCGGCGGGCGTCTTCACGCCGGAAGGCCAGAAGGAAGTGGCGGCGCTTATCGACGGCTACCACGAGAACGCGCGTGTCATCCGCGAAGGGCTGACGGCCGCCGGCTTCTCCTGTTCCGGCGGTGTGAACGCGCCGTATATCTGGCTCAAGTGCCCGAACGGCCTGACGTCGTGGCAGCTTTTCGACGAATTGCTGAACAAGGCTTCCGTCGTCGGCACGCCGGGCGCGGGCTTTGGCAAGATGGGCGAGGGCTTTTTCCGTCTCACGTCTTTCGGGAGCCGCGAGAACGCCGTCGAGGCGGTCGATCGCATCAAAAAAGCCTTTCAGTGACTTGAGGAATTTCCGTCGGGCCCATTTTCAGTAAATTGCGGAAAATCGAACAATGAGGCTTGACAAAAACAAAAGAAACGTCTATGATAAGCACATACACAGGAAAATGCGAAGATGGGGAGCGTAACCGCTTCCGCATTCAGAGAGCTGCCGGGCGGTGCGAGGCGGTATGCGGAACGGTGAAAGATCACCCCTGAGCGGGCCACCGAACCAGAAGTAGAGTGGCACGGGTTCCCTCCGTTAGAGGGGAACGCTGTTGAATACGACGGCGGTTGAGTGGGTGCTTGTCACCAATTTGAGTGGTAACGCGGAGAATCAAAAGTCTTCGTCTCAGGTTTTGAGGCGAAGACTTTTTTTATGGCCGCTTTTGCCCGCGCATGGTTCCGGTGCATAAAATCGAAAACCGCAGAAGGATCAAGGGGGATTCTTTATGAAGATGAACGGTGCGGAGATCGTCGTGAACTGCCTGATCGAGCAGGGAGTGGATACCGTGTTTGGGTATCCGGGCGGCGCGGTGCTCAATATTTACGATGCGCTTTATGCGTATCAGGATCGTATCCGTCACATCCTCACCTGTCACGAGCAGGGCGCGGCGCATGCCGCGGATGGCTACGCGCGTTCTACCGGGAAAACGGGCGTGGTCTTTGCTACCTCCGGCCCCGGCTCCACCAATCTGGTCACGGGCATTGCCACGGCGTATATGGATTCCGTGCCGATGGTGGCCATCACAGGGAACGTCGGCGTAAGCCTTTTGGGCCGCGATTCGTTCCAGGAAGTCGATACCACCGGCATCACGGCGCCGATCACCAAGCACAATTACATCGTGAAAGATGTGAGCGAGCTGGCGGATACGATCCGCCGCGCGTTCCAGATCGCGGAGAGCGGACGGCCCGGCCCGGTGCTTGTGGATATCCCCAAAGACGTGACGGCCGCCGTCACGGACTATAAAGCCGAAAAGCCGGCGGAAGCGGAAAAAGGCTCGCCTCTGCCAAACCTCAATAAGGCGGTCCGGCTCCTTACGGAAGCCAAACGGCCGTTTATTTTCGCCGGCGGCGGCGCGGTGATCTCCGGCGCGGCGGATGAACTCGCGGCTTTTGCAAAAAAGGTCGACGCGCCGACGGCGCTCAGCCTGATGGGGCTTGGCTCCCTGCCGCCGACAGATCCGCATTTCACCGGTATGCTCGGCATGCACGGTTCCAAAGTTTCTTCTTATGCCGTTGCGAACTGTGATCTTTTCGTGGCGCTTGGCACCCGATTCTCCGACCGCGTCCTCTGCAACGCCGCTTCCTTCGCGCCGCAGGCCAAGATCCTCCAAATCGACATCGACCCGGCCGAGATCAATAAGAATATCCGCGTGTTCACCTCGGTGACGGGCGACCTCAAGACCGTGTTGGCCGCGCTGGTCGGCCGCCTGCCCGATACGCCCCATCCCGACTGGATGGCGAAGATTGGGGAACTCAAAAAGCAGTATCCGGTCGATCGGCCGTTCGGTAAGCCGACGATGCCGTATCAGGTGCTTGCCACGCTTCATGAGCTGGCGCCGGACGCTTATGTCGCCACGGAAGTGGGCCAGCATCAGATGTGGGCGGGCCAGTATTTCCATTTTGACCGCCCGCGCCATTTTCTCACTTCCGGCGGCCTCGGCACGATGGGCTACGGCCTCGGCGCCGCGCTCGGCGCGCAGGTGGCCCATCCGAAAAGCCATGTGGTCAACGTGGCGGGCGACGGCAGCTTTTATATGAACTTGAACGAGATGGCCACGCTTGCCACCTATGATCTGCCCGTTATCGAGCTCATCATGAACAACGGTGTGCTGGGCATGGTGCACCAGTGGCAGAAGCTTTTCTACCATAAGCATTATTCCCAATCCGTCCTGCACCGGGATACCGATCTGGCGGGGCTTGCCCGCGCGTTCGGCGTGCTGCCGTTCACCATCGAAAAGCCGGAAGATGTCCGCCCGGTGCTCGAGAAAGCGCTGGCGAGCGGCCGGCCCTGCCTGATAAACTGCCATATCCCGACAGACGAAGACGTTCTGCCGATGGTGCCGGCCGGAAAGCCGATCGACAAACCCATCCTGACCTTAGAGGAAGGAGGAAACGAACATGAAAAAGGTTGAGATTTTCGATTCCACCCTCCGCGACGGTGCGCAGGGAGAAGGCATCTCGTTCTCTGTGGAGGATAAGCTCGCCATTACCCACGCGCTTGACGAGCTCGGCATCGCCTATATCGAAGCGGGCAATCCCGGCTCCAACCCGAAAGACTTGGAATTCTTCCAACGCGTGGGTACGCTTCGGCACGCCACGCTGTGCGCGTTCGGCAGCACGCGCCGCGCGAACGTCCGCGTCGAGGACGACAAAAACGTCCGTGCGCTGGAGACGGCCAATACGCCCGCCGTCGTGCTTTTCGGCAAATCGTGGGATCTGCATGTGACGGACGTTCTGCACACTTCGCTCGAAGAAAATCTGAACATGATCCGCGAAACGGTCGCCTATTTCAAAAAGCACGGCAAAGAAGTCTTCTTTGATTCCGAACACTTTTTCGACGGCTGCACGGCCAACCGCGATTATGCCTACGCCACGCTGAAAGCGGCGTGCGAAGGCGGCGCGGATGTGCTCTGTCTCTGCGATACGCGCGGCGCGGCCTACCCGACCGAGATCGCCACGGAAGTGCGGTCGGTCTGCGAAACGTTCGGCCGCCGCGTGGCTATCCACAGCCACAACGATACCGGCATGGCGGTCGCCGACGCGCTGCTGGCGGTGGACGCGGGCGCCGCGCAGGTGCAGGGCACGATGCTCGGCATCGGCGAGCGCTGCGGCAACGCCAACCTGACCACCGTGATCGCTGACCTTCAGCTCAAGCGCGGCGTTTCCTGCGTGCCGGAAGAACAGCTTGGGAATCTGACGTCTTCCGTGCGCCGCATCGCCGAGATCTGCAACGTCACCCTGCCCGCCGCCGCGCCGTATGTCGGCACCAGCGCGTTCGCGCACAAGGGCGGCATGCACGTGGACGGCGTGATGAAGGTGCCGCGCAGTTTCGAACATGTCACGCCGGAGAGCGTGGGCAACGAGCGGCGCTTCCTGCTTTCCGAGGTGAGCGGCCGCACGACCGTTCTGCCGGCTGTCCAGCGGGTAGACCCGACGCTCACCAAGAGCTCGCCGGAAGTCAAGGCCGTGGTGGCCCGTATCAAAGAGCTCGAATTCGAGGGCTACCAGTTCGAGGGCGCGCAGGCCACCGTGGATCTGCTCATCCGCAAGGTGATCGGTGTCTACAAGCCGTTCTTCGAGCTCGAACAGTATAAGATCATCTGTGAACAGCCGCCGAAAGATGGTATGTACGATACCGCCGTCATCCGCCTGAAAGCCTTCGGCCAGTCGGAGATCTCGGCGGCGCAGGGCGACGGTCCGGTCCACGCCCTCGACCTCGCGCTGAAAAAGGCGCTCACCGTGTTTTATCCTGCTGTTAAGGATATCCACTTGACAGACTATAAAGTGCGCGTGATGGAGTCGCGCAGCGCTACGGCTTCGAAAGTCCGCGTGCTCATCGAAACGACGGACGGGGATTCCTCGTGGTCCACCGTCGGCGTCTCCACCGATATCATCGCAGCCTCATGGATCGCGCTCGTCGATTCCATTGAATATAAGCTGATCAAGGACCAGGCTCAAAATGAGCAGGGAAAAGAGCCGGCGTGAGATCCGCCGGCATGTAAAAGGAGTGTATCGCTTTGGGAATGACTATGACCCAGAAAATCATCGCCGCCCACGCGGGGCTGGATACGGTGAAAGCCGGCCAGCTCGTGATGGCAAAAGTGGATCTGGTGCTCGGAAACGACATCACGTCTCCGGTCGCGGTGAAAAATTTTGAAGCCGCAGGCTTCGATTCCGTGTTCGACAATAAGAAGATCGCGCTCGTGATGGACCATTTTACCCCGAACAAAGACATCAAGGCCGCCGAACAGTGCAAACAGGTGCGCACGTTCGCGAAAAAGTACGGCATTGTCAACTTTTTTGACACCGGCTGCGTGGGCATCGAGCACGCGCTCCTGCCGGAAAAAGGCCTTGTGACAACCGGCGATCTCGTCGTCGGCGCGGATTCGCACACCTGCACCTACGGCGCGCTGGGCGCGTTCTCCACAGGCGTGGGCAGCACGGATATCGCCGCGGCCATGAAGCTCGGCAAGCTGTGGTTCAAGGTGCCGTCCGCCCTGCGCTTCGTGCTCAAAGGCAAACCCAGCAAATGGGTGAGCGGCAAAGACGTCATCCTGCACATCATCGGCATGATCGGCGTGGACGGCGCGCTCTATAAGTCCATGGAGTTCACCGGCGAGGGCCTTTCCCATCTGACGATGGAAGACCGTCTCTGCATGGCGAACATGGCCATCGAAGCCGGCGCCAAGAACGGCATCTTTGAAGTGGACGATCAGACGCTCGCGTTCGCCAAAGAGCATACAACGAAGAAAGTCACCGTCTACAAAGCGGATGACGACGCCGAATACGAGCACACCTATGAGATCGACCTTTCCAAACTCAAACCGACGGTCGCGTTCCCGCATCTGCCGGGCAACGCGCGCACCATCGATCAGGTGGGCGATATCAAGATCGATCAGGTCGTCATCGGCTCCTGCACCAACGGCCGAATCGAAGATCTGCGCATCGCCGCGGGCATCATGAAAGGCAAGACCGTCCATCCGGATGTGCGCTGCATCATCATCCCGGCTACCCAGAAGATCTATCTCCAGGCGATGAAAGAAGGCCTGCTCGAGACCTTTGTCGAGTCGCACTGTGCCGTTTCCACGCCGACCTGCGGGCCGTGTCTCGGCGGCCATATGGGCATCCTCGCCGCGGGCGAGCGCTGCGTGGCCACCACCAACCGCAATTTCGTCGGCCGCATGGGCCATGTGGATTCCGAAGTCTATCTGGCGAGCCCGGCTGTCGCGGCCTGTTCCGCGCTGGCCGGCAAGATCGCCGGACCGAAAGCATAACGAAAGGAGCAGAATATGAACGCAAACGGCACCGTTTTCAAATACGGGAACAATGTGGATACCGATGTCATCATTCCCGCGCGCTACCTCAATTCCTCCGACCCGAAGGAACTGGCTTCCCACTGCATGGAGGACATCGACAAGACGTTCGTCAAGCGCGTACACAAGGGCGATATCATCGTGGGCGGCAAGAATTTCGGCTGCGGCTCCTCGCGTGAGCATGCGCCGCTCGCCATCAAGACTTCCGGTGTATCCTGCGTCGTGGCCGCGACTTTCGCGCGCATCTTCTACCGCAACAGCATCAACATCGGCCTGCCCATCGTCGAATGCCCGGAGGCTTCCGAAAAGATCAAAGACGGCGACACCGTCGAAGTCGATTTCGATACCGGCAGGATCGTCGATAAGACCACCGGCGAGTCCTTCCAGGGCGCGGCGTTCCCGCCGTTCCTGCAGAACATCATCTCGAACGGCGGCCTGCTCAAAGCCATCCAAAATCATAAATTGTGAGGCATAAAGTCATGGATTACAAAGTAGCAGTCATCAAAGGCGACGGCATCGGCCCGGAGATCGTGGACGAAGCCACCAAAGTGCTCGATGTCGTAGGAAAAAAATACGGCCACCGGTTCACGTTCACCGATGTGCTGATGGGCGGATGCGCCATTGATAAGACGGGCGTGCCGCTTCCCGACGAAACGGTGAAGATCTGCAAGGCGAGCGACGCGGTTCTGCTCGGCGCCGTCGGCGGCCCGAAATGGGATACGCTGCCCGGCAATCTCCGGCCTGAAAAAGGTCTTTTGGGTATCCGTTCCTCGCTCGGACTGTTTGCCAACCTGCGCCCGGCAACACTCTACGCGCCGCTGAAAGACGCCTGCATGCTCAAACCGGAGACCGTGCGCGACGGGCTCGATATCCTCATCGTGCGCGAACTGACCGGCGGCATCTATTTCGGGGAGCGCGGCCGCCGCGATGGCAAGGATGGGCCTGAAGCGTTCGATACCGAGCGCTATTCTGTTATGGAGATCGAGCGCATCACGCGCGTAGCTTTCGAGGCCGCCCGCAAGCGCAAGAAGAAGGTCGCCAGCGTCGATAAAGCCAATATCCTCGCAAGCTCCCGCCTGTGGCGTGAGACGGTCCACCGTTTGGCGAAGGAATATCCGGATGTCGAGTGCCGCGATGTGCTGGTGGACAATGCCGCCATGCAGCTCGTGCGCGATCCCGGCCAGTTCGATGTGCTGCTCACGAGCAACATGTTCGGCGACATCCTCTCCGATGAGGCCAGCATGATCACCGGCTCCATCGGGATGCTGCCTTCCGCCTCGCTGGGCGCGGGCAAGCTCGGACTCTACGAGCCGACACACGGCTCCGCGCCGGATATCGCCGGCCAGGGCAAAGCCAACCCGATCGCCACCATCATCTCGGCGGGCATGATGCTCCGCTATTCGTTCGGCCTTGATAAAGAGGCCGACGCCATCGACGGCGCCGTGCTGTCGGTGCTCAAAAAAGGCTACCGCACGCCGGATATCGC
>CAUULH010000023.1:0-11227 GCA_963545875.1 uncultured Ethanoligenens sp. | reverse complement strand
GGCGGTGAATGCATGCGGCTTGAATGGAGTATCCCAGCGGGCGCGGCGGTCTTGTGCGGCGCGGCGTTTCTCAGCGGCTTCTACCCATTGTTCGGCGTCGCGGTGGGCCTGGCGGCCGATTTTCTCGATGCGGTCCTGCTCCAAGGCTATACGAGGCGGGCGGTAAAAAAAAGCCTTCCGGCTGCTTTGCAACTTTATGCGGGGAATCTGATGCTGCGTATGGCGGTTTTAGCCGCTGCCGTCGGCATCGTGGCAAAAACAGAACCGCGTTGGACCGTGGGCACGTGCGTCGGCATTGCGGCCGGCGTCGTGCTCTCGATTGTTTTTGCGGCAAAGCGCTTCCTCGCTGCGGAGGAAGGGGGTGAAAAACATGCATAAAGTGATTCTGTGGCGGATCGGGAATTATACGGTCCATGGGCAGGAGATCATCATGGATGCCGTGACGATCCTGATCATTCTGCTTTTCATCTTTATAGGAAAGCGGAAATGGACGAGCGGAAAACCGGGCATGCACCAAAATATCCTTGAATGGATCTTGGATTTCGTCAACGGCATCGCTTCCGATAACATCAACAATCGAAAGATTGCCGCGTCGCTCAAGTTTTACTTGTATTCGCTCATCATCTATATCTTTTTCTCCAACCAGATCGGCCTGATCCCGGATCTCTTTGAGCCGGCCCTGCGCCACGTTTCTTTCCTGCGCATCAACGAGATGTTCGATGATTCTCAGCTGACATCTCCGACAGCGGACATCAACACCTGCGTGGGCCTCGCGCTCATCACCCTTTGCATCTATGTGTTTCTGGGCATCAAGGTGCGAAAAGGGCGGTATTTCCACGATTTCATTACGCCGATGCCCTTCTTCATGCCGATCCATCTGATCGACTTCTTCGCAAAACCGCTTACGCTCACCTTCCGTCTATTCGGGAATATCTTTGCGGGTGAAGTGATGATCTCCGTGATTCTGATGTTGCCGGGCTACGCTAAGTTTGGGGCGATCATTCCGCTGCCGATCTGGCTGGCTTTCAGCATCTTTATCGGGACGATCCAGGCGTATGTATTCACGATCCTGACCTGTGCCTATACCGGTCAGGCGATCACGGAACAGGAGGTATGAGCGGTTTTCCTGTTCACGAAAAGATCGGTCATTGACCGCTCTCAACCATTTGTTTGTTTAGGAGGAATTGAATCATGTCTGCTGCTATCGGTGCATTGATCGGTGCGGGCGTTGCCTGCTGTGGCGCTGCCATCGGAGCCGGCATCGGCAACGGTCACATTATTTCCAGCACCATCCAGGGCATTGCCCGCCAGCCGGAATCGAGAGGTTCCCTCACGGGCTTTATGTTCCTTGGCATGGCGCTGGTCGAGGCCGTTCCGATCCTCGCGTTCGTCATCGCCCTTCTTCTTCTCTTCACCAAGAGCTGAGCTTTTCCAAAGCATGTTGCCGGGGCATGACGCCGCGGCAGGAAGGAGGGAATCCCCGTGGGATTTTTGGGTAATGTGACGGCGTTTGCCGCCACGGTGAGCGCGAACGGCGGTTCTACGAATGATCCCGTTTCGATCGACCTCACTTTTGTCGTAAACATTCTGTCTTTTCTGGTCCTCGTGTGGCTTTTGTGGAAATTCGCATGGAAGCCGCTTTCCGGCATGATGCTCAAACGCCAGAAAAAGATCGCGGATAATATCGACCAGGCGGAGAAAGACCGCAAAGAGGCCGAAGAACTGAAGCAATCTTATGAGCAGGAAATGCTCGATACCCGCAAACAGGCGCAGGAGATCATCGAGCAGGCGAACAAGAGCACGAGAGAGCGTGCAGACGCCGTGCTGGAGGCCGCCCGCAAAGAGACCGAGAAAAAACGTGCGGCCGCTCTTGCGGATCTGGACAAAGAACGCGAACGCGCGGTGGAAGGCGCCAAAGCACAGGTGGTGGATATGTCCGTCGCCGTAGCGGAAAAGCTGATCCGCCAGAAACTCGATGCCTCCGGTCAGAAGGCGCTGATCGAACAGTTTATCCAAGAAGTAGGCGAAAAGCCATGACAGGAGGAAAACTGCCGGAGCGGTATGCGGAAGCCCTTTTTGAGCTGGCTTCCGAAAAAAAGGTCCTTGACCAGGTAGACGGCGAACTGCAGGATCTCGTCGGTCTGCTTGCGCAGAATAAGCCGTTTTCGATCTTTCTGAACCATCCCGGCATCGAGGCCGAGAACAAAAAGACCGCGCTTGAGAAAGTATTGGGCGGGCGGGTATCCGACCTGACAAAGCACTTTCTGTTTTTACTCATCGACCACCGGCGCCAGAACTGTCTGGCGGCTATACAGGAGCTTTTTTCCGAGCTTGCCGACAAGGAAAGAGGCATCCTGCGTGCCACGGTGACTGGTGCCGCCGAGCTGACGGATGACCAGATCGGACGCCTGAAGGCGAAAGTGGAGAGCACGACCGGCAAAAAAGTGCGGATGACCGCGAAAGTGGATCCCGGTCTGATCGGGGGCCTGCAGCTTCAGATCGGCGACCGCGTGATCGACGGTTCTGTGGCGACCGCGCTCGTCAGGCTGCATAGGGAGTTGCTGAAATCGAACTTTCAGCAAGGAGTAGAGGTGAGCTGAAGGTATGAATTTACGTCCAGAAGAAATCAGTTCCGTCATTAAAGAGCAGATCGATCGGTATGAGACCAAGCTCGATGTCGTCGATGTCGGAACGGTCATCCAAGTCATGGACGGCATTGCCCGTATCTATGGGCTGGAGAAAGCCATGTCCGGCGAGCTGCTGGAGTTTTCCAACGGCGTCTACGGCATGGCGATGAACCTTGAAGAAGACAATATCGGCTGCGTCATCCTCGGCCCGTTTACGGGCATCAAGGAAGGCGACCAGGTCAAACGCACCGGCCGCATCGTGGAAGTGCCGGTAGGCGAGGCCCTCATCGGCCGCGTCGTCAACGTGCTGGGTCAGCCGATCGACGGCCGCGGCGAGATCAAACCGGCGGGCCATCGTCCGATCGAGACGGAAGCGCCCAGCGTCGTGGAGCGCAAGAAAGTTTCCCAGCCGCTCCAGACGGGCCTTAAATCCATTGATTCCATGGTGCCGATCGGCCGCGGTCAGCGCGAACTGATCATCGGCGACCGCCAGACGGGCAAGACCGCTTTGGCCATCGATACCATCATCAACCAGAAGGGCAAAGACTGCATCTGCATCTATGTCGCCATCGGCCAGAAGCAGTCCACCGTTTCCAGCGTCATCAAAAAACTGGAAGAGCACGACGCCATGGCCTATTCGATCGTCGTCATGGCGACCGCTTCCGAGCCGGCGCCGATGCTCTATATCGCGCCGTACGCGGGCTGCGCGATGGGCGAGTATTTCCGCGATAAAGGCAAAGATGTGCTCGTCGTGTACGACGATCTTTCCAAGCACGCCGTGGCCTATCGCGAGCTTTCCCTGCTCATGCGTCACCCGCCGGGCCGTGAGGCTTATCCGGGCGATGTTTTCTATCTGCATTCCCGCCTGCTCGAGCGCGCGGCGAAGCTTTCGCCGGAAAAAGGCGGCGGCTCGCTTACGGCGCTGCCCATCATCGAAACGCAGGCCGGCGACGTTTCCGCTTATATCCCGACGAACGTCATCTCCATCACCGACGGCCAGATCTTTTTGGAGTCCGACCTGTTCTATTCGGGCTTCCGTCCGGCCATCAACGTCGGCATCTCGGTATCCCGTGTCGGCGGCGACGCGCAGATCAAGGCGATGAAGCAGGTCGCCGGCCAGCTCCGTCTGGATCTGGCTTCCTACCGTGAGCTGGCGGCTTTCGCCCAGTTCGGTTCCGATCTGGACGAATCCACTCAGAAACGCCTCAACCGCGGCCAGAAAACGATGGAGATCCTCAAACAGGGCCAATATCAGCCGATGGCCGTTGAAGATCAGATTATCACTATTTTCGCCGCGACGCGCGGTTACGTGGACGATGTCCCGCTTACCAAGGTCGCGCAGTTCGAAGAAGAGCTCCTGCGGTATATGCACACGGTCAAAAAAGAGATCCCGCAGCAGATCCTTACGGACAAGAAGCTTTCGGATGAGCTGAACAAGGCCATCGGCGATGCCGTCTCCGAATTCAAAAAGGGATTTCTGGCATAAAGGGCAGGTGAGCAGTAATGGCCGGATTACGCGATATTCGCAGGCGGATCAACAGTGTATCCAGCATGTGGCAGATCACCAAGGCCATGAAGATGGTCGCGGCGTCCAAGCTGCGCAAGTCTAGAGAACGCGTTGAGGCTTCCCGCCCTTATGCAGAGCAGATGCGGAACGTTCTGGCCCGCTTGGTCCAGAGTGAGACGGGCGGAAACAATCCGCTGTTGGAAAAGCGGCCCGTCAAAAACATCGCTTATGTGGTCGTCACGTCGGATAACGGCCTGTGCGGCGGTTTCAACGCCAACCTCGTCCGCGCGGCCCGAAAAAAGGCCGAAGAGACGAAAGACGCCGGTGTGGAGTTCATCACGGTGGGCCGCAAAGGCTACGAATATTTTTCAAGACAGGATATCAAGCTCGTCAGCCACTTTGCCGATCTCGGCGATGTGCCGAATTACGACACGGCGAACCGTATCGCGCAGGATGTCGTCAAGCGCTACGAGAGCGGCGAAGTCGATCAAGTCAATATCCTCTATTCCAAATTCATTTCCATGCTCACACAGCAGCCGACCATGCTTCAGCTGCTGCCGGTGGAGCCTTCCGGAGAGAAGCTTTCTGGGCAGTATCTTTTTGAGCCGGAGCCGGAAGAAATGCTGAAAAAGCTGCTGCCGAATTATCTCGACAGCGAGATCCTCAGCACGCTGCTCGAGAGCAAGGCCGGCGAGATGGCTTCTAAGATGATGGCGATGGATTCCGCCACGCGGAATGCCAAAAAGATGATCGACAAACTGACGATGGACATGAACCGCGCCCGTCAGTCGGCCATCACGACCGAGATCACCGAGATCGTCAGCGGCGCCGCAGCGTTGGAATGAAGGAAAATCACAGTATCAAAGGTGGGTGATTGTTTGTGACCGATAAAGGAAAAGTGATCCAGATCACGGGGCCTGTCGTCGATGTGAAATTCGATCAGGATTCCCTGCCAGAGATCCACAATGCCGTCCTTGTCAAAAATGAGAATACCGGCAAAACGCTTACGCTGGAGGTGGCCCAGCATCTGGGTGACGATACGGTCCGCTGTATCGCCATGGCCTCGACAGACGGCCTGACCAGAGGGCTGGAAGCCGTCAACACCGGGGCGCCGATCACCGTGAGCGTCGGCAAAGAGACATTGGGACGCATGTTCAACGTTCTCGGCGAGCCGATCGATAATCTGCCGCCGGTCGAAACGAAGACTAAGCTGCCGATCCACCGCGACGCGCCGCCTTTTGTTGATCAGGAGACGACCGATCAGGTGATGGAAACGGGCATCAAGGTCATCGACCTGCTCGCTCCGTATGCGCGCGGCGGCAAGACCGGTCTGTTCGGCGGCGCCGGTGTCGGCAAGACCGTTCTGATCCAGGAGCTCATCAACAACATCGCGACGCAGCATGAAGGCATTTCCGTTTTTGCCGGCGTCGGCGAGCGTACCCGTGAGGGCAACGACCTCTGGAATGAAATGAAAGGGGCCGGCATCCTCGATAAGATGACCATGGTCTTCGGCCAGATGAACGAGCCGCCGGGAGCCCGCCTTCGCGTGGCGCTCACCGGGCTCACGCAGGCGGAATATTTCCGCGATTATGCGGGGCAGGACGTGCTGCTCTTCATCGATAACATTTTCCGCTTCACGCAGGCCGGCTCGGAAGTTTCCGCGCTGCTTGGCCGTATGCCTTCCGCCGTGGGCTATCAGCCTACGCTGGCCACGGAAATGGGCTCTTTGCAGGAGCGCATCACCACGACGAAGAAGGGCTCGATCACATCCGTGCAGGCCATTTATGTGCCGGCCGATGACTTGACCGACCCGGCCCCGGCCACCGCTTTCGCCCATCTGGACGCCAAGACGGTGCTTTCCCGTTCCATTTCGGAAATGGGCATCTACCCGGCCGTGGATCCGCTCGATTCCACATCGCAGATCCTCACGCCGGATATCGTGGGCAAAGAACATTACGAAGTGGCGCGCGAAGTCCAGCGTATCCTTCAGCGGTACAAAGAACTGCTCGATATCATTGCCATCCTCGGTATCGACGAGCTGAGCGAAGAAGACAAAGTCCTCGTCCAGCGCGCACGCCGTATCCAGATCTTTCTGTCCCAGCCGTTCACCGTGGCCGAAGCCTTTACGGGCATGAAGGGCAAATATGTGCCCATCAAGGAGACGGTGCGGAGCTTCAAGGAAATCTGCGAGGGCAAATACGACAGCCTGCCGGAAGAAGCGTTCCGTTTTGTCGGCTCGATCGACGAAGCGGTCGAAAAAGCCAAAAAGTTGGGAGCTGCGTAAGCTATGGCCGGAACATTTCGTTTCAACGTAGTCGCCCCGCAAGGCGAAGTTTTCAGCAAAGACGTGGAATTCATCAAAGCCCGCAGCGAAGTCGGCGACTTGGGCATCCTGCCGCATCACGCGCCTCTTTTGGCCAGCTTGGTGATCGGTGTGGTCGAGTATACGGCCGACGGGAAAAAAGATGAGATCGCCGTCAGCGGCGGGTTTATGGAAGTCGCCAACAATCAGGTGACGATCCTGGCCCGCACGGCAGAACTGGCGGAGCAGATCGATGTGGCGCGTGCGGAAGAAGCCAAAAAACGCGCCGAAGAACGCTTTGCTCAGCATGCCAACGAACTTGACGAAATGCGGGCGCGCGCCGCGCTCAACCGGGCTATGGCCCGCATCCAGGCTGCTTCTAAAAAAGACGGGCAGCAGTAAGATCGTTCCCGTTTTCTCTCCATACAGCAAAAAACAGGGCATCCGCGAAAAGCGGATGCCCTGTTTTATCGCTCTTAATCAGTTCTTCAGACTCTGGATCGGGGCGGGAATACGGCCGCCGCGCGCAATAAATTTCGCGGGCGAATACCGGCTGACTTCCATCACCGGGCCGGAACCGAGCAGGCCGCCGAATTCGAGCTCTTCGCCGACTTTTTTGCCGATGGCCGGAATGACGCGCACGGCGGTGGTCTTGCTGTTCACCATGCCGATGGCGGCTTCGTCGGCGATGACGGCGGAGATGACTTCCGCGGGCGTGTCGCCCGGGATGACGATCATGTCGAGCCCCACGGAGCAGACGGACGTCATGGCTTCCAGTTTTTCGATGCGCAGGGCGCCGCGCCGGGCGGCGGCGATCATGCCTGCGTCTTCCGTCACGGGGATAAACGCGCCGGAAAGCCCGCCGACGTGCGAAGAGGCCATCACGCCGCCTTTTTTCACGGCGTCGTTGAGGAGCGCCAGCGCGGCGGTGGTGCCCGCGCCGCCGCAGGACTCAAGGCCCATCTCTTCGAGGATATGCGCTACGGAGTCGCCGCGTGCCGGAGTTGGCGCGAGCGAGAGATCGACGATGCCGAACGGCACGTTCAGGCGGCGGGCCGCCTCGGTGGCCACGAGCTGGCCGACGCGCGTGATCTTGAACGCGGTCTTTTTGATGCAGTCGGCCACGCCGGTAAGGTCGCAGTCGCCGGCTTTTTGCAGCGCGGCGCGCACGACGCCCGGCCCGCTGACGCCCACGTTGATCTCGCATTCCGGCTCGCCCGGGCCGTGAAAAGCGCCGGCCATAAAGGGGTTGTCCTCCGGCGCGTTGCAGAAAACGACCAGCTTGGCTGCCGCGATGCTGTTGCGTTCAGCCGTGCGCTCGGCGCACTCGCGCACGATGTGGCCCATCAGCCGGACGGCGTCCATGTTGATGCCGGCCTTCGTCGAGCCCACGTTCACCGAGGAGCAGACATACTCCGTGCGGTCGAGCGCCTCGGGGATGGATTCGATGAATCCGGAATCCGAAGCGGCAAAACCTTTGTGCACCAGCGCGGTGTAGCCGCCGAGGAAGTTGACGCCCACGGTCTTGGCCGCTTTATCGAGCGCGAGCGCGTATTTGACATAGTCGCTGTTCCCGGAGCTCGCCGCGATGAGCGAGATGGGCGTGACGGAGATGCGTTTGTGGATGATCGGGATGCCGTATTCCTTTTCGATGTCTTCACCGGTCTTCACCAGGTGCTCGGCCTTGCGCACGATCTTTTCATAGATCTTGCGGCAGGCGGCGTCGATATCCGGGTCGCAGCAGTCGAAAAGGGAAATCCCCATCGTGATGGTGCGGATGTCGAGGCATTCGCGCTCGATCATCTCCACGGTTTCCATAATATCGCTAACATTCAGCATGAAAAAGTGAACCCTCCAGTCGGCTGCCGGTCAGATGCGGTGCATGGAATTGAACAGATCTTCGTGCATCACGTGGATCTGCAGTCCCATTTTCTGGCCCAGTTCGTTCATTTTATCGCTAAGCTCCGCGCAGGTGATCTGAGAAGAGCCCATTTCCACGAGCATGATCATGGCAAATGTGTCCTGCAGGATGGATTGAGTCGCTTCGGTGATATTGATGTTGTTTTCCGAACAGATGCTGCTGACTTTGGCGATGATTCCGGTCATGTCTTTGCCAATGACGGTGATGACGGCTTTCATTCAGATACCTCCTGTAAAAAAAGCCTGTCCGCAGGCCGTGCGCGGACAGAAAAGGAAAGAGTGAGCGATTCCGCTATGGCGCCCGGACGGCCATGGGTGTATAATGAAAAGGGCAAAAAGCCGTTTGCGGGCGCAAACAGTACCATACTATCATAGCACATTTTTGCCCTTTTCACATCAAAAACAAAAAGAAAATTTGCACGCCTTTCGTGGAAAAAACCGGGCGGGCATCGTGGAGGCTGAAAATTTTGCTGACCGATCTGCATATCCACACCGATAATTCCGCCGACGCGGAACATTCCATCACGGAAGTCTGCGTCAAGGCTGTTGAAAAACATTTAAAAATAATTGCCATTACCGATCACTGCGAGATCAACGACTATGAAAAAGACGGCTATGAGCGCGCCGTCAGGCAGTCGTTTTTCGATGTCCTCAAGGCCAGAGGAATTTTCGCGGGCCGGCTGGAGCTGCTCCAGGGCATCGAGCTCGGCAACGCGACGGCCGACCCGGCGCTCGCGCATCAGGTCATCCGCACGCATCCGTATGATTTCGTCATTGGTTCCCTGCATTGCTTAATGGGGAAAGAGGATTTCGCTTTTCTCGATTATACAAAGACCGACCCGGACGCGCTGCTCACGGCGTATTATGCGGAAATGGAGCATATGGTGGAGTGGGGCGAATTCGACGTGCTGGGGCACTTTACCTACCCGCTCCGCTATATCAACGGCGAGCATCATCTGAACGTGGATATCACGCGGCACGAGGCGGAGATCGCGCGCATGCTGAAAAAAGCGATCGCGAAGGGCATCGGTATCGAGATCAACACGTCCGGTCTAAGACAGCCCTACGGGCAGACGCTGCCCAATCTCTGGGGCCTTGAGCTCTACCGCGTGCTGGGCGGAAAGATCCTGACCGTCGGTTCGGACGCGCATACGATGTGGGATGTGGGCGCCAATATCACGGACGGGCTGAAACTGGCCAAACAAGCGGGCTTTTCCTCTACCTGCGTTTTCCGCGCCAGAGAGCCGGTCTATCTCCCCATCGAAGGGTAAAACAGATGTTTCCGCTCGACAAAAGGCGGGTTTTGTGCTATAATGGCGAGATGGAAAAATCGATTTTTTAACAGACTTGCCTTTTATTGGCTGGGTGTACACGCGATGAGGTGATGGGATGATCTGGTTCTATAACGGGTTGATCGATTGCTGGCTGGTCTTCAGTTTCGGCACCTGTGCCTTTTTTCTGTATCAGCTCGCGGTGAGCATCGTGGCCCTCCGCCGGCAGAAGCATCCCGCGCGCAGAGCGCCGGGCACGCATCGTTTTGCCGCGCTGATCGCCGCGCGGAACGAGGAAGCGGTCATCGGCAACCTGATCGAAAGCATCCGGCAGCAGGATTATCCGTCTGGGCTGATCGATGTGATCGTCGTGGCCGATAACTGCACCGACCATACCGCCGAAGCGGCGAGGAAAGCCGGTGCCATCGTCTACGAGCGGTTTAACCGCGCGGAGATCGGGAAAGGCTATGTGCTGGAATTCGCTTTTCAGAAGATTTTTGCCGAGCGCGACATTTATGACGCGTTCTGTATTTTTGACGCCGATAATCTGGTGGATCGCCGCTTTTTTGCCGAAATGGAGCTGGCGCTCTGCTCGGGCGCGGAAGTCGCGCAGGGCTATCGGGATATCAAGAACCCATACGATAGCTGGATCTCCGGCTGTCACGCTATTTATTATTGGATGCAGAACCGCTTTTCCAATTTTGCGCGGTCGGTGCTGGGTCTTTCGGCTTCCATCAACGGCACGGGCTTTATGATCTCGGCGGACCATCTCCGCCGGGAGGGCTACCACGTCAAAACGCTGACGGAAGACCTTGAGTATACGATGCAGACCGTGATCGCAGGCGGGCGCGTGGAGTGGGCGCCGCAGGCGGTCGTATACGACGAACAGCCGCTTACTCAGCACCAGTCCATGGTCCAGCGCACGCGCTGGACGAACGGCTTCATCCAGTGTCTCACGCGCTATTTCGGGCCGATGCTTTCCGGTTTGGTAAAAAAACCGAATTTTATCAAATTCGATATGCTGATGTTCCTGCTGACCTTGCCGATGGCGCTGCTCGGCGCCGTGAGCGCCGGTGTATATATCGTGCTGACGCTGCTCGGTCTGTTCCCCATCGGCGGTTCGATCCTCAATAATTTCATCCTCGCCGTGCTGATCCTGATGAGTTTCAGCGGTTCCGCTTTCGTCACGGTCTTGGTGGAAAAGCCGCAGGAACTGCGGCCTATGCGAAAAGCCATCTTGGCCTTTTTCTATTTTTACCTGACATGGATGTTTATTTACCTGCGCGTCTTTTTCGTGCGGAACAATTCCTGGCGTCCCATCCCGCATGTCCGCAGTATGTCCATCAGCGAGATGGAAGCGGGGAAATAAGGCTGTTCTTCCTTTTGTTTTTCTGTTTTTTGCCGCTTTTTTGCATACAATAATCCTGTGCCGCGCGCGGGCGCCCTTTCAGGGGGTGGCGGCATGTTGAAACGAGAGAAAATCGCAGCGGCTGTTCTGCTTTCCGTTCTGCTCGCGCTGCCTGCGGGCGCGCTGGGCAGCCTGCATGTGGAGACGGTAAAAAGCACGGTGAATGGGCCGGGCGTATCGTTTTCCTGCGAA